>JAAYUT010000237.1 GCA_012517485.1 Candidatus Atribacter fermentans | reverse complement strand
CGTGAAAGCTTCGGTTAATATTCCTGTTCGCTGATCAGTGGTAAGTTCCGGTTTCAGATCAGGTTGTGGTTTTGATTTCTGCGGCCCGGTATCTCCTGGTATTCCTGAAAGTTCCTGAGCCTTCAGGATTGCCTCATGTTTTGTTATCCCTTCCTTTCGCATTATAAAATCTACCTGATCGCCGCTACCAGCCGAGCAGTTGCTGCTAAAGCATGTCCATGTTCCGGTCTCCTGGTAGATCTGGAAGCTGGGCGTTTTATCTGGATGGAAGGGGCAGCACAGGCGGTTATTGCGATCGGGCTTTAAGCCATAGTGATTAAGAACGTTTAAGATTGAAAGCCGGTTCTTTATTTCCTTGATTTCCATGCTTAATTTTTTTGTGGTTATTTTTACCACATCAAAAATAGAATAAAGTTTCTAATATAAAAACTATATAATTTTCATTTTATAAACATTTTTGTAAATGTGTTCTTTTTGGCTACATTTGTACTATGAGCTTAATAGATAACATAAAGGCAATCAGGGAGGAGAAGAACCTCAAACAGATTGAGGTAGCCACCCATATCGGTGTTGATAAATCGGGTTACAGCAAGATTGAAAAAGGTTCCAGGGCACTGACCGTGGAAGAGCTTCAGAAAATGGCCCAGCTATTTAACATGACTACCGATCAGATTATAAACTACGATGGAAGGATCCCTCAGGAAGTTGTAATTGAAGATAAAACAGCCACCGAGCAAATGAGGCTCATTCAACAGCTTGATGAAGAAGATAAACAAACGATCTTCAGGTTAATAGAAAAAATGCTGACCAATAAGAAGTTTAAAGACTTCTTCCAGAAAAACGTGGCCGCACTATAAAATAAAAGCCGGATTGCTCCGGCTAATTTTCTTCATAATTATTCGTTAAATTGCTTCAAGGATAATGAGTATACTGCCATCCTTCTTTCGATAATTGTTCTTCCGTAAGGATTATTTTTTTAACATACAATTGGTTTTTACATATCTCTTCCCAATTCTTTGTACGCATGGTACTTTCACTTATAATGAACAATCGTATTGATTTATCTTTGCATAATAATTGAGGAGCTTTCACAGTACCCAATACATTAATGCCACCAAAAGAATATGCGTTTATCCTATAATTTGGAGAGTAAATAGAATCTCGCTTTCTCCCTTGTGCATCTACAACATTAGCATTCCAGCTTTCAAATAAACTAAGCCTGGGCATTATTTGAAGTGAGTCCTCACATGTATGGTAAATATAAATCGCTGAATCAGAGTAATTATGTATGGTAAGAACCCCTGTTGGCGGGTCATATGCCGGACACCCATACAACATTAAAATAAATAAAAGCAATAAAATATTTCTCATATATAATTGATTATTAAGGCCAAGGCATATAAGTACAAGCTTTAAGTTTTAGATAATTGTACCAGCTTATGTTTTGTATTGGGAATGAAGAAGAAAAGATATATCTACTACCAAAATAATTACTTGACATATAGTTGGACCAAGTTTCTGTCCAAAATGTATTATGATCCCATCCAAATTTACCATGCATTGCTGCACTGGCTAAGCTTTCTTTACCTATCACCATATAGAATGCTTTGAGACCTACTTCATTAGCTTGAAGGATATGACCAAACTCGTGTTGCAATAATTCTGGGTATAAATTTCTTGTCATTACTCCATTACCAACTATAATACCTCTTCCAGGAAGTGTTATTCCTCCACTATACTGTCCTTGCCCTAGCTTTGCTGACTCATAAATATTTACACCCTCATATTTACCTACATATTTGCCCGTAATTGTTTGATTTACATCAGCAATATTATGAGCTCCATAACCAGTTGATAAATTAAGATCTGTTTTTCCAGTCCAAAAATTAACATCTTTGGACATTGCATCAAATCCTCCAAATATGCCACCAGTTAATCCTCCTCCTAAACCCTGTCTCCATCCTTGGTCTAAACCGCTTGATAATGATTGACCAAGATTTTGTCCTCCTAATAAACCATTACCGGTTCCTGAGACAAATCCATTTGTTAATCCTGCGCTAGCTCCTGTAACAGCTCCTGCAATAAAGCCTGTTGAAGATACTCCAGCGGCAGTCCCCATAAAACCAGCGCCAAAACTACCTCCAGCCATTGCTACATTTGCACCAGCACCTACTCCTGCTGATAGAGCTCCTGCTGCTGCCCCAACTCCAAAATATCCTAACCCTTCCCAAAAATTATCAATATTATCTGCATTCATGATAAGATTTGAAATTCCGCCAATTAACCCTCCAATCAGCAAATGAATCCATTCCCCGTCTGGGTCTGTATAGACGAGTGGGTTATTGAGGCAATACCCTTACCAGTAAAGCCCAAAACAGGTTGTCTCACACGCATTAGGCAACCAAAATCAAAGAACGGTTTCTTTTTATTGTTAAAACCCAAAAATACAGTTTTTTCTTTTTACTCACTAATATTTTCTT
>JAAYUT010000033.1 GCA_012517485.1 Candidatus Atribacter fermentans | reverse complement strand
GTATCTCCGATTTCGATAGGAACAGCCCCTTTTACCCCGGTATTTTGTCGATCCTATCAGACCAGAGCGCAGAGACTCCATTTAGTTGTGCATCCTGAGGCTCAAGTATACATTTTCCCTTCCGTTGCTGGATATGTTGGAGGAGATATTGTTGCTGGTATTGGTGCTCATGACCTTGAAAATAAGAATTCAACCATTCTCTATGTAGACATCGGAACTAATGGAGAAATCGTCCTTTCTGATCAAGGTAAGATTTATTGTTGTGGAACGGCGGCAGGTCCCGCGTTTGAAGGAGCTCAAATCAAGCACGGTACCCGTGCTACGCTGGGAGCAATTCACCAAGTAGAAATTGAAAATGATGATTTAAAAATATACACCATTGGAGATGTAGCTCCAAGAGGTGTTTGTGGAACTGGGCTCATTGATGTTTTAGCATGTTTAATCAAGGGAGGTTCTATTGCATCAAATGGAAGATTGCAAAAAGACGATCATTTGTTATCTTCTCGAATACAGGAAGAAGGGAAAAGCCATTATTTTGTTTTAAGTCATGATCCACAAATAATCGTGACTCAAGAGGATATTTCTCAACTTCAATTAGCCAAGGCTGCTCTACAAGCAGGAAGAAAAGTTTTGCTTCACCAGGCGAATCGATTAGAATCAGATATTAACCAGGTCATATTGGCAGGAGCTTTTGGAAGTTTTATAAATCCAGAGAGTGCAATGACTGTGGGAATTATTCCGAAGGTGGAAACAGTATTATCAATTGGTAATGCTTCTTTATTTGGAGCCAAGAAAGCCTTGCTTTCGAAAAGTTTTCGAGAAAAAGTTGAAAAATTAGCCAAAAAAGCACAATATATTGAATTATCAGCCCGTAGTGATTTTCAAGAATATTTTTATGAAGCTCTCATTTTCGAGAAAAATTAAGCTCGATTTTAATTCCAATTTTTACTTTATTTTTAAAGTTGGAATTAAAATATCAAATATAAATACCAAAAGTAGTCAATTATAAATTTTCTGTTCAATGATTGGAGGATTTTAATAATGGCCGTAGTAAAATCATTTTATGGATTTCATTATTCACTTGATCTTTTAAAAAATAAGCCTTTTGAACGCTTAGTAGCGCCCCCTTATGACATCATTAGCGAAAAAGACAAAAAGAGATTAACAGAAGATCCGGATAATATTGTTCACATAACTTTGGGAAAAAATGAAAAAGGATATGTTGAAGCTGCGCAAATGCTTAAAACCTGGATACAACAAGGTAAAATTCAAAGAGACCCGGCACCCAGTTTATATATTTATGAACAAGAATACTCGATCAATTCACAACCAGAAAGGAAAAAACGCACTGGATTTATTGGTTTAGTTCGGCTGGAAGAATTTGATAAAAAAATTATCATGCCGCATGAGAAAACTATGCCAAAATATTCTCTTGATCGTTTGGAATTATTACGAGCAACTCATGCCAATTTAGAACAAATCTTTGGGGTTTATAACGATTCTACTCTTCGTATCGATACAATATTAGAAGAGAACAAAACATCTGAAAACTTTCTTTTCCAATTTGAAGATTGGCAGAGAACTCTCCATACCATTTGGAGACTTTCTGATCAGAAAGCTATAAACCAAATTCGTCTTTTTATGAACCCTCGAACCATAATTATTGCTGATGGACATCACCGTTATGAAACAAGTTTAATGTTTCGTCAGGAGATCAGAGAAAAACTGGGTGACCCTATGGAACCAATTCCAGCCGATTATGTAATGATGACTCTAATCAATATAAAAAATCCCGGCCTTCTTGCTTTACCAACGCATCGGCTCATTCATGGTCTTCCTGAAAACCAAGTTAAGGGGTTTTTCGATAAAGCTAAAAAATACTTCGAAGTCAATCTCTTTGCTAATGAGAAGGAGTTTTATGAATATTACCAGTCAGCTCCTTCGATGACTATCGGAGTTTATTCAAAAGTCGAAGAAATATGGGGAACAGTTACCTTAAAAAGGCCAGAAACCATGGATCAAATAATGGGAACCGAAAATGTGAATCGGTATATCGATACCTGTATTCTTCATGAACTGATTATGAAAGAATTGTTAGGAATTGATGAAGAAATGCAAAAGGATAAAGATTACGTAGATTATTTACGGGGAACCAAAGATGTTGTACAGGTTGCAAAAGAGGAAAATAAGTATCAAGTCGTATTCATTATGAAACCAACTCCCCTTGATGATGTTGAAAAATCAGTTCTTCATTCTCAAAGAATGCCGCAAAAGTCGACTTATTTTTATCCGAAAGTATGGAGTGGTTTAGTCATTCGATTATTGGAGGATGAATGTTAAAAACATGAATCAAAGGAAAGCCCTCTTTCAAATTGCTCTGGATATACTCTCCAAACAGGAAGTAAGGGAATTGCTAACACCTGAAATACTGAATACTATAGATATTGTTGAAATAGGTACACCACTTATTATCCGATACGGTTTATCAATAATTGAAGAAATTAAAGACTGGACGAAGGGTGAAAAGGTGTTATTTGCTGATACAAAAATTGCTGATGCTGGTCAATGGGAAGCAAATGAGGCAATATCTGCAGGCGCTAATATGGTGTCGGTTTTAGCAGGAGCTTCTTTTGAAACATTAGAAGAAGTTCGTGATACCGTTCAGTTAAATCAAGCCAAAATGGTGGTTGATATCATTGATCTCTCCTTATCCGATGAGAATAAAATAAAATTTATTGATTCTTTAAAACCAGATTATTTATGTATCCACTTAGCAACTGATGTAATAAAAAAGGGTGGTTCTTTATTAGAGTTTTCCCGTGAGCTCCCTTTTGTTACTTCTCGACGATTACCTCTTATGGTAGCGGGAGGGATTCATTCCCGAAACCTCATGGATATTTTAATTAATATTCAACCAGCTGTTGTTGTGGCAGGATCTTCGATAACAAAAGCCTCTGATCCTAAACGTGAAGCTCAGCATATGAGGAGGATTATTGATGAAACAATCGTTTGATGAATCGATACAACAAGTGATAAATGAAACTCATTCTTTACTTAATACCTTGAACATAAATGAAGTTTCTAATTGGTTATACGCTTTGAGTACAAAATGGTCTCAACGCCGAATCTTTTTTTGGGCTCGAGGAAGAAGTTTTCTAATCCTTCGTGGTTTTGCAATGAGATTAATGCATATGGGTTACCAGGTACATATTGTTGGTGAGGTCGATTGTCCCTCTATAAATCAAGATGATGTGTTAGTGGTTGCTTCTGGATCAGGTTCTACCGCATCAATCCTTTTATTTGCCGAAAAAGCCAAAAAAATAGGAGCCACAATCGCAGCAATTATAGGGAAACCTGGAACGCCACTTCATCCTATATGCGATTTGGTTGTCGAGTTTCATCCAGAAATGATACCTGAGTCACAGCAACTCAATGCCAATGGAGGCGGTACTCGTTTTGAACATTCCCTAATGCTTTTTCTTGATAGTTGTATTCTCAATATGGTTTATGATAGACGGGATTTTGCTTATCAAGAAATGATGAAGCGGCACGCCAATTTAGAATAGACGTTCATGTTGCATGATAGCACCAGTTAAGGATGAAAATATTTATCTCAATACGTCATTGCGAGGAGCAAAGCGACGTTGCAATCTCATTTAGTCTATTTTTTAAAGAATGAAAAGATAAGATCCTCATGCCCTCGAAAAGTGAGGGCTCAGGATGACGGATAAAAAGCACCCTCCCCGCCGTAAAACGGCACCCCTCCACGGAGGGGAATTGTTCAACTTCTTCCCCCATTGAGGGGGGGTGTGCCTTTCACTTTTTTGTTTCATCACTTTTTACTTACTCATTTATTTTCAGAATAGAACATTGAGAAAAATTACACCAAAAATAATTTTATACCTAAATTTTTAATATATTTGCGATATTCATCGGGTATATTTGAATCAGTTATGATTATGTCAAAATCTTTTAAGTCAGCAAAATAGGAAATGCGGATTTTTCCAAATTTTGTTGAATCAGTTAATAAAATTTTAGTATCAGAATTTTCTATAGCTGCTTTTTTGGTGTTAACTTCATAAGTGGTCGCACAAGTTACTCCTAATTTATCATCAACTCCTGCTGCGGTAATAAACGCTTTATTCGCTCTCACCTTTTTAATGAATTCGACACCCTCAGCACTTTCAAACATTAAAGTATTATGGTGAAAATACCCACCAGTCATAATGATTTTGTAGTTACTGTTTTTATAAAGTCCATAGAAAATATTTAAAGCAAAACAAATAATCGTGAGGGGAATGTTCGTTGGCATGTATTTCGGAAGATGTTCAGTTGTCGTGCCATTATCGATAATAATAATGTCATTTGGTTCGATCAGCGAAGCAGCCATTTGACAAATTCTCATCTTTTCTCGAGTCATCTGGGATTCAGCCTTGCTGATTAAATAAGAATCTTGCTCATTTTCACTTGAAATATTCTTCTTAAGGACAGCTCCACCATGAATAATTTGAGCGATGTTTTCTTTTGCAAGAATTTCTAAATCTCTACGAATTGTCATTTCTGATACATTTAACTTTTCTGATAATTCTTTAATATTGACCAAACCTCTTAAAGAAAGAGTGTTGGTAATATAATC
>JAAYUT010000236.1 GCA_012517485.1 Candidatus Atribacter fermentans | reverse complement strand
TGGATATGAGTTTCGCTAACCAAGCTTTGTCAGTCAAATATTTAAAAGAGCGAGCCTCTACACTTGAAAATCAAGTGTATAAAGTCCCCGATGATATCGATATGAACGTCGCTCTTTTAAAGCTATCTTCTTTATCGATAAGAATTGAGGAACTTACTCCTCGTCAAACAAAATATTTAGCTTCTTGGGAGGAAGGAACTTAAACAATTTGACAAGATCCTAAAATCCCGAAGAGGAATGAATAAATGAATCAATAAATCAAGAAATTTTTCCCTGTTTCATCTTGAAGAAGATGAAACCAAACGACCGAAGGGAGGACATGAAATGAATCAATATGAGTTAGGAATGGTTCTCCGGTCAACTTTGACCGAAGAAGAAGTAAACCAGGTAGTAGAAAATGTGAAGTCTCGAATAGGAGAGCTCGGAGGAGAATGTACCGGGATTCATTTATGGGGAAAGAGACGTCTCGCTCACCCTATCAAAAAACAAACAGAAGGGATTTATGTTTTTCTTAATTTCTCCCTTTCTCCCCAATCAGTGAAGGAACTGGTTCGAACAGTTCAATTTATCGACGTGGTTCTGCGTCATATTCTGGTAAAGGACGAAAAGAAAGCGACCGTAAAAGAGAAAAAATCGGCGGAAATTCCTGTGGTTGAAACCAATCAAGAACCACAATCTGAGGAAGTCAAAGAAGTTTCTGTTTCTGAAAACGACGATGTTCAAACTCCATCTGAATAGGATCATCTTAATAGGTCAAGTAACTGAAAAACCACAACTCCGTTATGTACCAAGTGGTATTCCGTTGTGTTCTTTTTCGATTGAGGTTATGAGAGAAAAACCAAATTCAACATTTGCAGAAGAAGAGTATGATGTATTTCCGATTATTGCTTGGAAAGATCAAGCTCTTTATTGTAATCAATCAATCGAAAAAGGGAATTGGGTTTATTGCGAGGGATCATTACAAATTCGCACCTTTGGTGAAACAGGTGCTCAGAAAAAAACGACTGTTGAAGTCGTTCTTAAAGACATTTTTCGACTTCAACAGTAAAAAAGAATTTAAATGCCAAGAGAGGTAAGATAGCAATGAAAACCGAGCGAGATTCAGGAAAAAAGTTTTTTAAACGTTCACGAAAGAAAAATTGTATTTTTTGCGTTGAAAAAGGTCCAATTGATTATAAAGATATCAATCGTTTAGGTCGTTTTCTCAGTGAAAGAGGGAAGATAGTCCCAAAAAGAGTAACCAGTGTTTGTGCGAAGCATCAGCGGGAGCTTTCAATAGCAATCAAAAGAGCACGGGAAATTGGATTACTTCCCTATTCATTAGATTAAATACAACACCATCGATAAAAATGAAGAAGCTCAGGCCAACTGTTGAGGGAGCTTTTTTGGCTGCTTTAACAGTTGTTTTATATTTATCGAGTGTTTATCTCCCGTTATTTGGTTTCTTTTTAAGTTTTTTTTGCCCATTGCCAGTTTTGTTTTTAGTGATTCGCTGGGATTTAAGAACTGGTATTTTAGCTGCTGGAGTGGCTACTCTTTTAGTGGCTTTTACTGGATTCATCCCAGCTCTCATTTGCGTAAGCTATACTTTAATTGGAATTTTTTTGGGACATGCAATCAAAAGAAAATATTCTTTTTTCGAAGTGATCGGCTTTGGTAGCGTGGTGTCGCTGTTATCAAAGATTGCATTAATTGGTTTTGCTCTCCTCATCACTGGAATAAATCCGATTAATGAAAACCTTCAAATCATGAAGGAGGCTTTTCAAAAAACTTCTCAGATGTTCGGAGGGTATGGAGAAGAAAACCTCCAACAATTAATCGCTTTAATTAATCTTGCCCTTCCAGCAATATTAGTGGTCGCTTCCATACTTGATACTACCATTAATTTCTTTTTGGGATCTTGGGTTGGGAAGAAAATCGGAATGCCTTTTCCTCAATTTCCAGCATTTCAAAACTGGAAATTCCCAGTTTCAGTTTTCTGGATGTTTATTCTGAGCTGGGTGTTTGTCTTGTTTGGTGGAGAGACCCTTTACGGTAGGATAGGTCTTAATTTACAGATCGTTACACAATCCCTTTTTATTGTTCAGGGGATCGCTATTTTATATTATTTTCTGAATCGATATATTCAATCTCGCGCAGTAAAAATGGTCATACTTTTATTTGTAGTGTTCCAGCCAATATTGAGCACGATTTTAAGCTGGTTAGGAGTCCTCGATACATGGTTTGATTTTAGAAAAATAGGGGCACAAAAGTAATTTTTCAATAGTTTAATTTTCATATTGTTTTAGAGTGTAAGTATGAGGATAGACCCTCATGCCACTTTGGTGGCAGCAGTTGAGGATAGAAAATAAGTTGCCCCCTCACCCTGACCCTCTCCCACCAGGGGCGAGAGAAAAAAGAAAAGAAGGCTTCTCCCACTAGGGATGAGGAAAAAAAGTATTATCTTCTCACAAAGAGGGAGATGGGGGAATTTGAACTTTTCCTGCTCCGTCATTACAAGGAGCGCCTTGTGCGACGTGGCAATCTCATCCACCAATCCGTCATTGCGAGGAGCGCAGCGACGTGGCAATCTCAATTGAGTCTTTTTTTAAATAAAGAAAAGATAAGATCCTCACGACTTCAAATACAGAGCAGGAGAGGAAAAAAAGAAAAGAAGGTCTCTTCCACCAGGAGAGAGGAAAAAAAGGAATAATGCTTCTTCAAGGGAGGGGCGAAGAAAAAAGAACTTGTTCCTTCTCCCTTGATGGGAGAAGGTCAGGATGAGGGTGAAAGCCCAGGATGAAATCCTGGTTGGTTGTTCTAAAAGAATTATCTTAAAAAACAGTCTGGTATTTTCAGGATAGAGGTTTCATTGCGGAAAAGGAGTGATATCATGAAACTTATACTTTTACAAAAAGTTGAGAATCTCGGTGATGAAGGAGATATTATCGAGGTCAAAGAAGGTTATGCAAGAAATTATCTCCTTCCAAAGAAACTAGCAATCGAAGCAACCAAAGGGAGTTTGACCCAAATTGATATCTTAAAGCGGAAAAAAAAGCAAAGAGAAGAGAAAGAATTGGATGCCATTCGGCAACTTCAGAAGAAAGTCGATGGAATACGTCTTGAATTCGT
>JAAYUT010000235.1 GCA_012517485.1 Candidatus Atribacter fermentans | reverse complement strand
GCATACCGGAGACAACGCTCAACCCCCTTGCGAGTATTTATTGATTCCTGAATGGCTACTTCATCGGCGGTGCCTTTCCGTAAAAAGCCTCCAACTCCTGCATAGAGACCTTCGGTATTTTCTCTGACCACGACAAAATCAATATCTTCAGGTTTTTTGTCTTTTAAAGGAGTGTCAACATTAGGGTAAAGCTTCACGGGACGCAAGTTGATGTATTGATCAAGTGAAAAACGAAGCTTGAGAAGTATCCCTTGTTCTAAAATTCCCGGTTTTACGTCAGGATGACCAATAGCACCCAAGTAAATAGCATCATGCTTTTTGAGTTCTTCAATATTTGAAGCAGATAGAGTTTCATTGGTCTTTTTATAATGTTCGCCTCCAAAGGGGAAGAAAGTGGTTTCATAGGAAAAGTTGTATTTTTTCGAGGTGGCTTGGAGTACTTTTAATCCTTCCCGAACAACTTCTGGTCCTGTTCCATCTCCAGGTATTACTGCAATTTGATATTTTTTCATAAAATACCTCCTCATTAGGATACTTAAGGTATTATAACAAGATATAACCAAATTTTTTTATTAAATCCATTTTTTTATCTTTTGATTTTTAGATTTAATTCAAAGTAAAATGATAGCACTTTGGTACAACACATAATATCTAACCAAGATGAAATAGGAGGAAAGGAATGCACATATTAGTTACTGGAGGAGCTGGTTTTATTGGATCTCACATCGTTGATGCTTACCTTCAAGAAGGACATCAGGTGGTTGTTGTTGATAATCTTTCTACGGGAAAAAAATCCAATCTGAATCAAGCAGCGATCTTATATCAAGTAGATATTTGTTCTTTTGAGGAGTTGGAGGTCATTTTTCAAAAATATGCTTTTGATGTGGTGAATCATCATGCTGCCCAGATCAATGTGAGAAGATCAATAGAAAAGCCAATATTTGATGCTGAAATAAATATAATTGGAAGCCTCAATCTTTTTGAGCTCTGCCGAAAATATAGAGTTAAAAAATGTATTTTTGCTTCTTCAGGTGGAGCAGTCTATGGAACAGTAAAGCAACTCCCAGTTGATGAAAATGCAATAACTAAACCTCTTTCGCCCTATGGAATTGCTAAGTTATCTGTAGAGCAATATTTAGATTATTATTACCAAGTTTGGAATTTAGAAAGGGTAATCCTTCGTTATGGAAATGTTTATGGTCCACGCCAAGATCCTCAGGGTGAAGCGGGAGTCATTTCTATTTTTTGTAATAATATCCTCAGAGGCGATCCTTGTGTTATTTTCGGGGACGGTTGGAAAACTCGAGATTATATCTCCGTCCACGATGTTGCTTCAGCCAACTTACTAGCTCTCTATTCTTCATCTGAAATTTACAATATCGGAACTGGTCTTGAAACAAGTGTCAACCAATTAATCGATATACTCCAGAAAATTGCCCAACAAAAAATCTCGGTTATTCATGACAAAGACCGAATGGGGGAAATTGAACGTATTGCACTTCTTTCAAAGAAAGCAAACGAACTTTTAGGCTGGAAAACTACCATCTCACTCAATAAAGGGATAGAAGAAGTATTTCAATGGTATCAACAAAAACATTGTAAAAGTAGCAATTAAATTATTGAGCTATTTAGGAGATAATT
>JAAYUT010000234.1 GCA_012517485.1 Candidatus Atribacter fermentans | reverse complement strand
GTCAATCATCGATGCAAGTGAAGTGGATTTTCCACTCCCAGTTGGTCCGGTTACTAAAATGAGGCCACGAGGAAGTGCCGCTAATTTGATTAATGTTTCTTTAGGGAGTTGAAGCTCTTCCATAGAAGGGATGATATAACTTAAAGCTCGAAGCACTAACCCGCAAGATCCACGCTGTCGGTAAACATTGACACGGAAACGACCAGTTTGGGTGAGACTGATTGAAAGGTCAAGTTCATTATTTTTTAGAAATTGTTCCCAGCGGTCGTTTTCACCAACAATAAACCGAGCGATATATTCAGTATCTGCCGGCTTTAAAACTGGTAAATCGGTTTTTATTAGCTTCCCATCGATTCGTATCACTGGAGGCAACCCAACCGTAATATGCAAGTCTGATCCTTTGCTATCTACAACTCTTTTAAGAAGCTCAGGCACATCCCAATCCATTTTAATCCTTCCTTACATCTTTCATGAAAATACCGAACCGTTTTTTAAAGGTAATTCTTTTAGAGCAACCAACCAGGATCTCATCCTGGGCTTTCACTCTCATCCTGACCTTCTCCCTTGATGGGAGAAGGAACGAATTCTTTTTCTTTTACCCTTCCCTTGGAGAAGCAGTATTGTCTTTTTTCCTCTCTCCTGGTGGGAGAGGCCTTCTTTTCTTTTTTTTCCTCTCCCTTGTTGGGAGAAGTATAGGTGAGGGGGAAGGCATTTTCATCCCCAACTGGTTCTGCAAATGCAGCATGAATGTCTATCCTATAAATACCAGAATCGATGAAAAAGTGATTCAATAAAAATTGAAAAGACACACCCCCCTAACCCCCCTCAATGGGGGAATTCAACAATTCCCCTCCGTGGAGGGGTGCCGTCTTTCGGCGGGGAGGGTGCTTTTCTTTTTTTCCTGGTTAAAATGAAAGTAATAAATAATTTCACAATGTCTTTTTATCAAAGCTTTATTTTTTTATCCGGTTCACGGTTCACTTCTTACGACTCACTGATTTTATAAAATGAGATTGCCACGTCGCAAAAGACGCTCCTCGCAATGACGGAGTAGGGATAAACACAAATCCCTCTAATCCCTTTGCTAAATTGAGAAACTGATTACAGAATCAATATTTTCATCCTCACCTTCTCTCATCAAGGAAAAAGGATTTATTTATTCTTTCCAAGCACAAATATATTATCGGACACTTTTATGAAAAGTTTATAATAATGAGGGTTTTCGAGGAAAATTAAATATTAGCAGTAACTCGATACATCTCTTCCGGGCTAATTATACCCGAAAGGACTTTTATTGCAGCATTTTCACGAAGAGTCCTCATGCCTTCCTTACGAGCAGCTTCGGTTAGTTCTCTCTCGGTAGCATGATTTAAAATCATTTCACGAAGCTGGTCGTTCAAATCAAATATACTCTGAATAGCTATTCTTCCCTTGTATCCAGAAGTACAGCGAGAACATCCTTTCCCCTTATAAACCACAACATGATTTTGTTTCCCATCAGTAAGGTCGAGCGCCGCATCTCCATCCAATTCTACCGGATATTTACAATATTCACATATTTTCCGTGCCAATCGCTGAGCCACTACCCCAATAATTGCTGAAGAAATAAGAAAAGAAGCCACGCCCATTTCTTGGAGTCGAGTTACTGCTCCAGGCGCAGTATTCGTATGGAGCGTCGAAAATACCAAATGTCCAGTTAATGCGGCGTGAATGGCAATTTCTGCAGTTTCTCGGTCTCGAATCTCACCGACCATAATGATATCTGGATCTTGTCGCATAATTGCACGAAGTGAGTTAGCAAATGTGAGGTCAATCTTTGGTTTAACCTGAATTTGGTTGATACCGTCTAAAATATATTCAACTGGATCCTCAATGGTAATAATGTTTAAATCGGGACTACTGACATGATTAAGAGCAGAATAAAGAGTAGTGGTTTTCCCACTCCCGGTTGGTCCGGTGAGCAAAATCATTCCATATGGTCTTTCAATCATCCGATAGAAACGTCGAAGGTCATCAGGTTCAAAACCTAATCGATCGAGATTTAAAAGTAAATTTGATTTATCAAGAATTCGCATGACAATTTTTTCTCCAAAAATGGTGGGAAGCGACGACACTCGAAAGTCAATGGTCCGATTTTCTACTGTTACCTGAAAACGGCCATCTTGGGGAAGACGTCTTTCTGCAATGTTCATCCGGCATAAAATTTTAACTCGGGATATTAAAGCAGGATGAATTTTAATAGAGGTACTGGTGGAATCGTGTAGAATTCCGTCAATTCGATATCGGATTCGTACCCGGTCTTCATGAGGTTCAATGTGAATATCACTCGCTCCTGCTCGAATGGCTTGAAGAATTATCATATTAACTACTCGGATAATCGGAGCTTCTTCGCCCATCTCCTTGATTTGATCAATTTTTAGTTCTTCAGCTTCGTCAAGGTAGATCATGCCCTCTTCTTCTTCGGCTTCTTTGAGAATTTCATTAACTGTAGAACCGCCTCCATAGTAGGAATTTATGATACTATCAATTACATCAGGGGGAGCAATCGCTGGATGAATATCTTTTTTGGTCATCAATCTGGCTCGGTCAATCGTTACAATATCCACTGGGTTCACCATAGCTAAAACTATAAAACTGGCTTCCTCATTTACTGCAACACAATGGTTTTGTCGGCAAAATTTTTCCGGAAGACGAGTCACGGCGTTGGGATCAATGACATAATTATCGAGATCAATATAAAGAGTCCCCATCTGCTCAGCGAGAGCTTGGTAAAGTTCTTTTTCCTTAACAAACCCTTCTCGTCGTAAAATTTCTCCTAATTTTTCTCCTGTTTTTTTCTGGATTTCAATTGCCTTCATAAGCTGGTCAAAGGTAATAAACCGCTTGGCTACCAGTATTTCACCCAACTTCTTTGAATTAAGCGTACCCATTTCCATAATTATTTCTCCTCAACTTCAATCTCCTCGTCATATTGAATCTACCACGAATACCTCACTGCCTCATTCAAAGCATTTTCCATGACTTCAATTGGTGCCTCAAATCCGGTAAAAAGACGAAAGCTCTCTGCTCCCTGAAAAAGCAACATCATCTTTCCATCAAAAGCTTTTTTTTCTCTTTTTCGAGCTTCTTTTACTAAAGAAGTTTCCTCTCGATTATAAACCACGTCAATTACTAATTCACAATTTTCAATTTTTTCCCATGGAACTTTCATCTTTTCCTGGCAAAGCCCCAAACTGGTGGTATTGATCAAAATATCGAGTTGACCTAAAAATGGAGAATGACCATCTATAAAATTCTTCCAGCTATCAGTTTCTATTTCTAAAGCCAATGAACTCTTTGCCCATTGTTGAAAACGCAAAGACCTTTCTGGTGAACGATTAAACACCAAAACTTTATGCGCTCCCCCTCTAACCAGAGCAGATACAACTGCCCGGGCCGCACCCCCCGCCCCCAACAGTGCAATATTCTTGCCATCGAGGTGAACCTGATTGAATTCCAAGGATTTAGCAAAACCAATTTCATCGGTATTATAACCTACTAATTCTTCATCTTTGACCAACACAACATTCACAGCTCTTAATAGCGAAGCAGTATCATCCAGTTTATCCAACCATTGAATAATTCTTTCTTTATGCGGAACTGTCACATTGATTCCTCTCAAGCCCCACATTCGAAGTGTTTGTACCGCTTCCATAAGCTTCTCAGTTGGTATATCGAAAGCTAAATAAACATAGTCAAGATTGAGAGCATTGAGCGCAGCATTTTGAAATACTGGAGAAAGTGAATGATTTATCGGATGCCCAATAATTCCCAGCAATTTAGTTCGAGCGGTTATTCGGTTTTGTTGAACCATAGAAGAAACCTTTTCATAACAAATTTCTCCACTAAGCGCACCAACCGAGTAAAAAAGAATTCTTTCCGATTGATGGGATTAACTAATATAGTATGAAGATTTAAACGGTTTCCACCTAAAACATCAGTAAATATTTGATCCCCAATCACTGTAACCTCATTATGATCTAAGCCCATTAACTCCAATGCCCTTCGAAAAGCACCACGCCGGGGTTTTTGAGCCATGGATATTCCAGGGATATCCAAAGTTTCCATGAAATAATTCACTCTCGAAGTCGTGGAATTGGATACTAAAAATATCTTAAATCCATCATTTTTTGCTTGTTTTAACCATCTTTCCGCCGATTGGGTAACGGTTGGTTGGTCCCAGGGTGCGATCGTGTTATCGAGATCAATAATCAAACCCTTTATGCCTCTTTTTTTTAATAAACCAAGCGGAATTTCTGAAATTTCATTAACATAAATCGAGGGGTAGAATTTCTTTAAAAAATGCTTCATTGGGTTGTACTCTTTTTTTTGTTTTTTAGGTGTTCATCGAAAGTCTTAGAAAAATAGTGCGATCCATTCTCTCCGAGTACAAAAAAATAATAATCGGTTTGGGAAGGATTTTCTACCGCTTTTAAGGAATCCAGCCCAGGATTACAGATTGGCGTTGGAGGAAGACCCTGATGAAGATAGGTATTATAGGGAGATTGTAGGGTTAAGTCATCCAAACTCAATGATGAGAGCTGAACACCTTTTTCTTGATCCCAGGCATAAATGACTGTTGCACACGATTCTAATTTCATGTTCATCTTCAGACGATTTAAAAAAACCGAGGCAACGATTGGTTTTTCATCTTTTATTTGTGCTTCCCTCTCAACAATTGATGCTAATATAACTTTTTGGTTCATCACGGTAAAACTTTCCTCCAAAAGATTTCCGGGATAAACATCCTCAAATCGTTTCAATTGAATTTCAATAACCTCCCTGGGATCAGTGCCTGGTGACAAATAATAGGTATCAGGAAATAAATATCCTTCTAAATTTTTCGCTCCAGATAACCATGGTTTTTGAAAAACCGCTGGTTGTTGAGCAAAACTTAAATAATCCTCCTGGCGACAAATGCCAGCTTGTTCAAGCCATCCAGCCATTTGTTTGATTGTTGAACCTTCAGGGAAGGTTACTTTGATTTGATAGAATCGCCCTTGAGCAATTTTGCTCACAATTTCGGAAATCGTTTCTCCTGTTTGTAATTGGTAATTTCCAGCAATTAATCGACCTTGATCGCTTAAAAATGTAAAAGCTAAAAAAAGAACCGGAGAGGTGATAAATCCGTTTTTCTTCAAATCTTGGGCAATCACTCGATTCGATAATCCTGAATGGATAACCATGGTTTGAAAAACACCGCTTATCCCAGGAGAATAATAAAATGCGATATAAAGAATGAAACAGAATAAATAAATAACTACGATGAAACCAAAATGATATTTTTTCATATTTGAGTAGAATCAATATAGGTTTGAAGTATGATTGTTGCTGCTAACTGATCGATCACCATTTTCCTTTTTTTTCGGCTCACATCAGCTTCCAATAACCTTTTCTCTGCTTCTTTGCTTGTTAACCTCTCATCGAAAAGTACCACTTCTCCAGGAAAATAGCTGGATAGTAATTCACGAAATTTTATTATTTTTTGTGCTTCATTCTTGACTGAATTATTCAGTCGTAAAGGCAAACCTAAAACAATAATTTCAGCTTGAATTTGTTGAGCAATTTGGAGTATACTTTCAACATTCTTTTTCAAGCTTTCACTGGGAATCACTTTTAAAGGAAAAGCAAAGCTTGTCCCCTGATTATAAGATAACCCTATTCTCTTTTCTCCAATATCTATCGCTAAAATTTTTTTCAATAATAAATTCCTTTAAATGATTCAGATGAATGAATCAAGATGTCTAATGTCTTTTGTCTATAGTAGAAACCAGCCAAACTCTTATTGCTTTTTTAAGAGATTTGGTGAGGAAGTTTCTTAATTTCTTCTATTAATTCTTCCCACGAGCGAAAGGGAACACCGCCAAATTGAACCAAAGATGGCCTCCCACCTCCACCCCCACCAATTTTCTTGGTTATTTCACGAACAAAACGATTCAAATCGATTGAATTGGGAAGATTGATTCCAGCCAAAACTCCAGATATTGATTCATCTTTTTTTATTCCCAACACCACTATTCCCCTATCCAGTCGTGTTCGTAATTCATCAATAATTTCCTTTAAATAATCTATTTCTGGTGGGTTTTCAACAAAAAGATGAGTGAGAACAATTGGGGTGTGATTACTTTCAGCAACTTTGAGAGCATCCAGAATTGCCTGGCGTGCTTGAGCTTGAAAGGTCTTCTGCAGTTCTTCTTTATAGCGTTTATTATTTTCAATTAAATTTTTAATTGTTGTCAATATTTGGTTCTGATCCGATCCTAACATTCTTTTTATATCACGCCCTATACGGTAATAGTTCTGTAAGTATTGAAAAGCAGGTGATCCAGCTACTGCTTCTATCCTTCTCAGGCCTGATCCAATGCTTGATTCGGTTATAATTTTAAAAAGACCAGCTTCACTTGTCCGTCGTAAATGTGTCCCTCCGCAAAGTTCAGCTGTATAATTGCCTACTCGAACAATCCGAACGAGAGACTGATATTTCTCCTCAAACAAGGCAACTACTCCTGCTCGTTGAGCTTCATCTAAACTCGAATAACTTATCACCACCGGTAAGTCTTCAAATATC
>JAAYUT010000233.1 GCA_012517485.1 Candidatus Atribacter fermentans | reverse complement strand
TTATTGCTTTAATAGCACCGATTGCCATTTCATCATTAACAATAAAAACTCCTCGGGGTGGTCGATTTATTTTGAGCAACTTCATCATTGCATCATAACCAGATCCAAGGTCTCCATTTCCTTTTGCTAAAAAATTTGGATTGGTTCGTATTTCAGATTCTAAAAGAGCTTGAAAATACCCCATTTCACATTCACGATTAAAAGCTTGTTCAGAAATACCGATAAAACCAATTGATTTATACCCAAGAGATAAAAGATGTTTTGTACCAAGATAGGCTCCCAAACGGTCATTATTGTTGACAGCATAAGATTGAAGATTGTCGAAATGATTATCGATAAGAACAACCGGGATATTATTTATGGTGAGCTTAGCTAATATGTCTTCGCTCACTACATTTACAATTAATACCCCATCTGCATCTCGATTTTCAATGATTCTTTGCAGTGCACCGGTTTGATGTTTTTTTGATTCTTTGGCAAATGTCAGATTGTAATTAGCTGTATTAGCTACTTCAAATATTCCATTAACTACAATAGAATTAAAAATTTGTAGAGAATTATAATCTCTGGTTTCAATACTTAAGATAACGCCAATGTTTTGGGTTCTTCCAGAAACTAATCCTCGAGCGGTAAGATTCGGCTGGTAACCCATTGATTGAGCTATATGAAGAATTTTTTCGCGGGTTTTTTTTGAAACCGAAGAACAATCACGAAGTGCACGTGAAACAGTACTTGGGGAAAGATCTAATACTTTGGCAATATCCTTTATTGTAGCTCTCATTTTTATACCCCACAAAGAAGGATTAATTAAATATAACAAACGTTTGCTATTCTGTCAAATGGACTTTATTTATTATTTATAAAATAATTTTAATATTTTAAAAAACTTTAATACAATAATAATAACAAACGTTTGCGAAAATCATAGGAGGTCAGGCTTTGATTCTTGAATTGGGTTACAAGAAATCAAAAACCAGCCAATATCTTGATAGTAAGATTTTACCTTGAATATCGACTGGTTTTTGATTAAAGCTTCCCAGAATTAAACTTAATCAATTTTAAAAAAGCTAGTTCTGTTTTATACTTGGTTTTATTTATTCCAAGCCCATAAACTCAAAGGGTTTGGTTTCCACAAATAAATCAGCGGCATCTCCAGCATAAAATTGTTTCGGAGAGATAACCAGTTTTCGGGCAGGTGCCGAAGGAGAGAAATCGATATTATTGAACTGAACCCAGAAGATATTTGGGGTCAAAGTGGATTCGAAAAAATATATTTTGTTTTTATGATCAGCAACTGTTCTCCAAAGAGTAGAAGAAATATTCGGTTTCTCGGGAGTGCTGATACCAAAAGGTACCGACACATTCCGAATCACGCTAAACACTGAGGCCACTGCTACCTGAATATCGGCGGTTTTGGGAATGGCATTGATATAGAACCAAGCCCGGGCAAATCGATCGGCAGCTCGACTGGTACCAGGGAGCACAACCATCCCGCCAATTTCCTTCCAATACTCATTCAGAGCGAGCTGCTGCTGATAAGTCGGAGAATTGGTCATGACCAGATAAGAAGAATCATGGTGAATAACCAATTTACCGTCAACATATTCAAAGATAGCACTATCACCTAAAGAATCGGAAACTGCCAAGTGAACGGTCGCTAATTTATCAAGACCTGGCATGTCGGCGGTAACTAGAATAAATTCTTCTCTGGACAAAGCTTCCACGGTTTCCTCAACAGTGGAGAAAGAATCCAGGACATATTGAGCCCATAATGCTAAACTTAAACCCGGTTTTTGACCATCCCACTTAGGATATACTGATTCGGCTAACCACAGCACGTTGGCTACTAAGCCTTCCTCATTCATACCATCGGTAGTGGAGATATCGTATCCAGTTGCAATAACACTCCCATACTTAGAAGTCCATTTAAAAGAATTGGGTCCCACTCTTCCTTCTCGTTCCATTTCTCTTGGGAAGATCCAGAGATTGGTTCCAATGTCTTCCGTCCAATCCATAGTCCGGCCGGTGATTACCGTTCCTTCCAGTCCATGGTAGAGCACTCTGCTGCAGGCATTGGCTGAGGGATTGGCTAATAATAAAATCATTAAAAAGAATATTACTAACAATAACAACCGATTTTTACTTTTCATGATAGCCTCCTAATAAATTTGTGATTAGTGAGGAATGAAAGGTGGATGTTACAATTATACCCCAATTCTCATTTTCTTCCTTTTGATTCCTAACTTTTTAAAAGATAGGATTTTCACGTCGCACAATAAGCTCCTTAGAATAACAAATTAAGCAATGTGATTGCCATGTCGTCCAACCAAAGAACAGTTAAGCTACTTGTAGTGAAGTTTTTAATAAAAAGTATTTTTAATCATCATATGGCGCCACAACATGGTATGAGGATCTATCCAGGAATCAACGAAATTTCATTAATGTTCTTAAATTAAATCATTTATAAGTTTGATAAAGAAAAATCAGCTTTTCTATATTAATTTTTAATCAAGAAAGACCGATATATTATGAAATAACGAGATGCAAACAGGAGGATCCCAAGTTGAAGAGATTTATGGTGGTAATGATTGTTATTTGTACGCTGTATTTATTAACAGTCAACTTACTGGCAGATGAACAGCAGGATAACTTTCAGGCACCGGAGTCAGAAGATTTTAGTAGTCTGATTTGGAGCGAAGCATTTGATAAACTCCAGGCTAAGTTTTCTCGTGAATATGGGTTTACGGACTGGAAGAAGATTGATTGGCCAGCTCTTTATAACCAATTCAAACCCCGAATGAACCAATCCCAGGAATCGAATGATTTCACAGCTTATTACCTCACCTTAAGAGAATATGTCCATTCTATCCCTGATGGGCATGTTCATATGAATTCTTTATCGGAAATTGATAACCGTTATATTGGAGGTGGTTTCGGATTTTCGATTGTGAAATTAACCGATGGAAAGATAGTGGTTATTTGGATTGATGAAAGCAGTGAGGCTTATACTCAAAGGATGAGGACAGGAGCAGAATTGGTAGAATGGAATGGTTGTCCGGTTCAAGCAGTTTTGAATGAAGTGTCAACCATTTTTTACAACAACTCGGCTACCGACGAGGATAGTATGAACCAAAGGGTGAGATATCTCACCCGGGCCCCAATTGGTACCAAACTATCTCTTTCGTTCAAAAATTTGAATGATGAAAAAATAATCAAGGCAACACTGGTTGCTTATGATGATCATGGTGAATCTTTAAAAAAGACCTATCCTGCAACGATAGTTTCCGATGGATTAAGAGAATTGATCTTAGGGGTAGAGAATCCCCAGAATCCACCAGAATCGATGGTTGAGAAGAAAATACTGGATGGAAATATTGGCTACTTAAAGATCTGGGGTTTGCTCGATGCTGATTTAACGGATTCAGGTGAAATTGTTTCAACATTGGGCTTATTTAAAGTAGCTATTGAGGAATTTAATCAAAAGAAGGTTAAAGGTTTAATAATCGATATCCGTAATAATGTAGGTGGTTTAGATTCGATGGTAGCGGATATGTTAGCTTCATTTTATACCGAAAAAACCTTTTATGAATACCAAAGTTGCTACAATGTTCTTTCCGGCTCCTGGGAAATACGTCCTGATGAAACACGAGAAGTTAATCCTGCTGATCCGGGTTTATACATCGAACCAGACGAACCCTTCTTCGGTGGTCCCATAGTGGTAATTATTAATTCAAAATGTATCAGCTCAGGGGAAGGCTTGGCGATGGGAATTAAGAATTTACCCAATGGTGAAGCACTGGGCTTTTACGGAACCAATGGATCGTTTGGTTTGGTGGGGAGTGGGGCACAAATGCCCGGAGGAATTGAAATTCGTTGGCCTTATGGACAATCTCTCGATAAAAACCGGCTAGTGCAGATAGACAGCCGTGATGGAATTGGTGGAGTTGTTCCTTCGGTTCGCATCCCGATGACTCTGGAGAATGCCTTACGCATAGCTCAAGG
>JAAYUT010000232.1 GCA_012517485.1 Candidatus Atribacter fermentans | reverse complement strand
TTAGATACTTGCTTAATTTTGATGGAAGGGAATGAAAGTCGTGAAGGAATATCAACTCTTCTTTCTCGTTTAACCTATGAAATGGAAAAAATCCCTCCCGAAGGGAAATTTATGGTTTTAACTGGTATTGTTGAGAACCTTCGGACCATTGAAACTGAGCTCCAAGAAATAGTGTCAAAGGTAGTTGCTTTAAGAAGCCATTTGGATTATTCCCCAATTAAAATTGAAAATTTAGAGAAATCAGTGGCCGAAATAGAAAGATTAAAAAGAAAATATCGTTGCCGAACAACTCATGAACTGATTGAATATTGGAAAAGCGTTGAAAAGAAACTATTAGAAATTGAACGTCAAAACGAGAGAAAAAAACAACTGGAGGAACAATTCAATAAAGACCAACAGGAATTACTTACCAGGAGTGAAAAGCTTCGTCAGCATCGGCAAAAAGCAGCCAAAATCATGAAAAGCCGATTAGAAACAGAATTAAAAAAATTAGCATTTTCCCAAGTGCAATTCGAAGTTAATTTTGATACAGTTCCAGTTGAACAGCAAAAAATATCTTCAACGGGTTTGGATAATATTAATTTTCTAATTTCATTAAATCCGGGACAACCTTTAGGACCGGTAATGGAAATTGCTTCGGGAGGAGAATTGTCACGTTTGGTTTTAGGGATTAAGTCGATTGCTTTGGAAATGAAAAATCTCCCAGTTATGATTTTCGATGAAATCGATCAGGGAATAGGAGGAAAAACCGCTTTTTGGATTGGTGAGAAATTAAAGGTGATTGCTTCCGGTCGTCAAATCCTGTGTGTCACTCATCTCCCCCAAATCGCCTGTTTTGCTGATCAACACTTGAGAGTCGAAAAGTATACCGATGGTCAAGACACTTGGGCGGAAATAAGCGACCTTCAGAACCGGGAAAAGCAATTACAAGAATTAGCTCGAATGATGGGAGGAGAAAAATCGACAGGTCCAGCTCTTCAATTTGCCGAAACCTTAATGGAAAGAGCTGGAAAGTAAAAACTCAGTACAGGAAGCTGAGAAAATCTGCTGTTTGACAGGAGAGTAGATTGCATTGAATAAAGTCTTGATTAATCAGGAATTTTGTAAGGGTTGTGGTTATTGTGTTCAGATCTGCCCTAAAAAAGTGCTGGTTCTATCAGGAGATTTCAATTCACACGGGTATTACCCAGCAATGGTTCATGATAATAATCATTGCATTGGATGTGGTTTTTGTGCACAAGTTTGCCCAGAAGTTGCAATTTCAGTTTATCGGGAGAATGAAAAATGAAAAAAATTCTAATGAAGGGAAACGATGCGGTTGCTGAAGCCGCAATCCAGGCGGGTTGCGATTTGTATTTTGGTTATCCGATCACACCTCAAACTGAGATTAGTGAATACTTGTCACTCAGAATGCCTGAAGAAGGGAAGGTATTTTTTCAGGCTGAAAGTGAGATTGCTTCAATTTATATGGTTTATGGAGCGGCAGCGGCTGGAAAAAGAGTGATGACTTCCTCCTCTGGACCTGGTATTAGTCTCAAACAAGAAGGTATTTCGTATTTAGCTTCAGCTGAATTACCAGCCGTGATAGTCAATATGAGCCGAGGAGGACCGGGTTTAGGAAATATACAACCCTCTCAAAGCGATTACTTTCAAGCTGTCAAGGGAGGAGGTCATGGCGATTATAAAGTGATTGTTTTAGCTCCTTCAACCGTTCAAGAATTGGTTGATTTAACCTATTTGGCCTTTTACCTAGCAGATCAATACCGAAATCCAGTCGTTATTTTGGGGGACGGAATGTTGGGTCAGATGATGGAACCAGTCGTTTTTCAAAAACCCGATTTCCCTCCATTGCCACCAAAAGACTGGGCAATCACGGGTAAAGACGGGAGAGAGCGTCAGTATATCCTTTGTTTTGACCTGGATCCGCGTGGTTTAGAACAATTCAATAATAAAATATTTCAAAAATATCAAAAAATTGAGCAAGAAGAAATTCGCTACGAGGTATTTGGAGAAGATATGCCAGAGATGCTCTTGGTTGGTTATGGAACTGTCGCTCGGATTCTCAAAAGTGTTGTCAGAGAAGCTAAAAAATTAGGAATTCGCTTGGCATTGCTGAGACCAATTACTCTGTACCCATTCCCATCGGCTATTATTTGGGAATTCGCCCAGCGAGCGGGACGAGTTTTGGATGTGGAAATGAATATGGGACAGATGGTCGAAGATGTTAAATTAGCAGTGAATGGTGCAGTTCCAGTTCATTTCTATGGACGTAGCGGTGGCATGATACCATCGGTTGAAGATACCCTGAAAAAAGTTCGCGATATTTTAGGAAAGTAAGGAGAAAAACCATGCAAACAATTTTTGAGAGACCAAAGACTTTAATCAATCAACCTTTCCGTTATTGTCCTGGTTGTAATCATGGTTTGGCTCAGCGATTAATTGCTGAAGTTATCGATGAACTGGATATTGCTGATAAAACCATTGGTGTTGGACCGGTAGGCTGTTCAGTATATATCTATGAGTGTTTGGATATTGATTTTGTTATGGGCGCTCATGGCCGAGCCCCTGCTACTGCTACTGGTATAAAACGAGCCCTTCCCGATCGAATGGTTTTTTCTTATCAAGGTGATGGAGATATTGCTGCGATTGGCACTTCAGAAATTGTACATTGTGCAGTAAGAGGGGAGTGTATTACAGCTTTTTTTGTAAACAATGCTGTATTTGGAATGACTGGAGGGCAAATGGCACCTACCACAGTTCTTGGTCAACGGACTAAAACTTCACCTCGGGGAAGACAATCTCATGAAGCTGGTTATCCTTTTAAGTTAGGGGAAATGTTGGCAGTTGCTGAGGGTTCCGCCTATATTGCTCGAGTTGCCTTAACCAAGCCTCAGCTGATAAAAAAAGCGAAACAAGCAATTAAGCGAGCTTTTTTAACCCAACAAGCTGGTTTAGGTTTTTCTTTGGTGGAGATTTTATCACCCTGTCCTACCAATTGGGCAATGCCACCATTAGAAGCCGTCCAATGGTTAGAAAAGAATATTATTCCGGTTTTTCCTCTTGGTGAAATCAAGGTCAAGGAGGGAGTTCCCGATGCACGTTGAAACAATTGTGGCCGGTTTTGGTGGTCAAGGAATTTTATTCCTGGGGAGGGTTTTAGCCACAGCTGGTATGATTGAAGGATATCATGTCAGTTGGTTTCCCTCTTATGGACCTGAAATGAGAGGCGGAACGGCTAATTGTGTTGTGATCATTTCTGACCAGGAAATTGGATCAACACTTTCTGATCATCCCGATATTTGTATTGTGATGAATGAACCATCTTTACGACGCTATGCTCCAAGCCTAAAACCAGGAGGGTTATTGGTTATAAATTCTTCTTTGATAGCTCAAAACTATCAGGATCCGACAATTCATAAATTGGAAGTTCCTGGAAATGAAATTGCTGGAAATGAAATTGGCGATCCTCGAACTTTAAATATGGTGATTCTTGGAGCTTTGATTGGTTATCACTCAACAGTTAAAGATGAGTCGATCCGTCAAGCTTTAGAAGATATATTATCAGGAAAGAAAAGAGAATTAATCGATATCAATATGAAGGCTTTCTATGCCGGTAAGAATTCGATATCCCAGAAAGTTACAAGATAGACCATCATGCCACTTTTGCAGCACCAGTTGAGGATGAAAACCAAGTTTCAACATGCCAAGGCATGTTGCTCCATGAATTAAAGAATGGGCGCAAGACGTGGTACCCTTGCAATTTTTTAATCTTTTGTATGGGTTTGATTTATCATGCCCGTGGTTTTTCTGGATAAACGTTCTTTCTGATAAACAGTACCAGTTGATGGAGAAAATACCTATTTCGAGACAAATTTTCCCCTTTAGCAAAGGTTGTAAGGGGGATTTGAATTTTTTCCTGCTCCGTCATTGCGAGGAACGTCTTATGCGACGTGTCAATCTCATTGAGCTATTTTTTCATATTGAGGAATTCGATGTTTTTTTCCGGACATTTGAAGAATCTCAATCATTTCGATTCCACAATTTCGTAATTTCTCAATTCTACAAATAAAAAAAAATTAAGATGACTCATGAGATTGCCACGACCTGAAAAAATGAGGTCTCGCAATGACGGATTGGGTTGATGAGATCCACGCTCCCTCAAAAAACTGAGGGTTCAGGATGAAGTTAATTTTTAAACGGTAGAGTATTTTCTGGATTGAAACAGGAGTGGAGAGAAAGAGGTTTTTAATAGTTTAAAAAATTCCCTAAAAGGGGGGATTACAGGTGTTAGTAAGAGACCGCATGAGTAAAGATGTTGTGGTTATTACCAGTACAACAACCATTTTAGAAGCAGAGAAATTAATGAAGGAAAAAGAAGTTCGAAGACTTCCAGTGGTTGATCGGGATAAGTTGGTTGGGATTGTCACTTATAACGACCTACTCGAAGCTGAACCGTCTAAGGCGACCACATTGAGCCGTTTTGAGTTGACCTATCTTCTCAGTAAAATGAATGTCGCTGAGATTATGGAAAAAAAGGTGATTACGATAAAACCCGATATCCCTATCGAAGAAGCTGCTTTAATTATGAAGAAGAATAAAGTTGGTGGTCTTCCAGTAATTGAAGAAACCCGAGTTATAGGGATGATTACCGAATCGGACATTTTTGATGTCTTAGTTGAAACGTTAGGAGTAGAGTTAGGAGGAACCCGAATAACTCTTGAACTTCCAGAAAAACCGGGTGAATTACATCGAGTTACAGGAATTGTTTCTCAATTTATGGTTAACATTCTCAGTTTAGCCACATTTTATATGAATGAAAAACCAAATTTACGATATGTCGTGATCAGAATTGCAACCCGTGATTATGAACCAATAATTAAAGCTTTTGAAGACGATGGGATAACAGTAAAACATGTCTGGGTTTCCCCAGAAGATGAAGGGGTGTAAGTGTGTTTTTTCCCTATGATGAGAGAAAAGCAGCAAAACTTGTCGTTCCTAAAATAAAGAGCAGTGATGTTCTCTGTGAGACACGCTTGTTTCAGCTCAAAAGAAATATTTATGTTGATAATTTAGAACGAATCTTCATAAAACATCCGGGAGCGGTGACCATCATTGCCACTACTCCTGAGAACCAACTGATTCTCATCCGCCAGTTTCGAGCACCAGCTGAAAAGTGGCTTTGGGAGATTCCAGCTGGGACTTTAGAACCAGGCGAAGATCCGCTGGATTGTGCGATTCGAGAGTTAGAAGAAGAAACAGGTTTTACCAGTCAACATTGGAAGTATCTTTTTCCGGTATTTTTAGCACCTGGTTATAGTACGGAACAGATTCATTTTTTCCTTGCTTCTCATTCACAACCAGTTGAAAAAGCTCGTAAGGGAGATGACGACGAGGAAATTTATTATTTAAAAGTAAACCAACAAAAAGCAAAGGATATGCTGGTTAAAGGAGAAATTCAAGATGCCAAGACTTTGATTGCCTTACAATATTGGCTGGGAGGATTGAGTTGAGGATATTTATTGCTCTTCTTGATGGTCTGGGAATGGGTGAACTTCCCGATGCTGTTGAATATGGAGATCAAGGAAGCCATACCTTAGCGAATCTTTCCCGAGTGGTTGGAGGATTGTCTTGCCCAACTTTGGAAAAGTTGGGATTAGGGAAGATTGAATCAATACCGGGAATTCATGCAGTGCAAAAAGCCGAGGGCTGGTATGGAAAGATGATGGAAAAATCGCCAGGGAAAGACACGACTACCGGCCATTGGGAGATGATGGGAGTCATCACTCAACGGCCATTTCCAGTTTATCCCCAAGGTTTCCCAGAAGAGATCATCAATGAGATAGAAAAGGTTTCTGGTTACCATTTCTTAGGAAATAAACCAGCTTCCGGCACTGCAATTATTGAGGAGTATGGTGCTGAACATATCCGTACTGGTTTTCCAATTCTTTATACTTCAGCTGACAGTGTGTTACAAATTGCAGCTCATGAGGATGTTATTTCGGTTCAGAATTTGTATCAGCTTTGTAAGATGATTCGAGAAATCATGAAAGGCGATCACGCCGTTGCCCGTATTATTGCTCGCCCCTTTGTTGGTCAACCAGGTAGTTTTCAACGAACGCCAAGACGGAGAGATTTTTCACTCCCACCACCGTATCCCACGGTATTGGATGTTCTTTCAGAGAATGGAATTCGGATAGCTGGAGTAGGAAAGATCGGTGATATTTTTACTGGGCGAGGGATTAGTGAAAATTTTAAGACATTGAGCAACTCAGATACATTTCGAGTTTTTTTTGAATTGCTCAATGATGAGCGGTTTGATTTGATTTGGGCAAATTTCAATGATTTTGATTCTCTATATGGTCATCGGAATGACATATTTGGTTTTCAAAAAGCTCTTGAATTCTGGGATGCGCAATTGAAAGAATTCCTCCCTCGATTAGGTTTTGATGACCTATTAATCATTACCAGTGACCATGGGTGTGATCCAACCACACCCAGCACCGACCATTCCCGCGAGTACGCCCTGCTAATCTGTGCTTCTCCCCAACTATTATCTGGGGATTCTTTGGGAATCCGCAAATCATTTGCTGATATTGGAGCGACTATTGCCCAATTGTTTGGGATTCCTTGGTCGGGTCCAGGAACCAGTTTTTCCTTCATATTTGGTGATTAATTGAGAAGGAAGAAGGTTTAGGTCCGATGAAATTTGTTATGAAAAAGACAAGTCATATTCTTTGTGTTTCATATTCTATCCAGGAGCTTCACTTATCATGAATGTTGTCATTAGTCATGAAGGCACTGATTTTGATGCCTTAGCTTCAATGTTTGCCGTATCCAAGCTTTATCCAGGAACCCGCATCATTATCGGTGGTAGTGTAAATCGAAATGTTCGGCGTTTTCTTACTCTTTATGGGACCTTTTTTGATTATTCAATTGAGAAAGAGTTAGATTGGAAATCGGTTAAAAAAATTTGGGTTGTGGATACATCTTCTCCTTCAAGGAGTGGCAAGGCTGAAGAACTCATTCAGACTGGGGAGGTAAGCTTTGCGGTGTATGATCATCATCCAGAAACACCGGATGGATTAAAGGGAGAGCAGGTGGTCGTTCAGTCAACTGGAGCTTGTACAACCCTGTTGGTAGAACTCATTAAAAAACAGACTCTTCCCTTGAATTCCTTAGAAGCGACCCTTCTTATTCTGGGAATATACGAAGATACTGGCTCGTTAACTTTTCCCACAACAACCGCCCGGGACCTTCAAGCCGCAGCCTTTTTAATTGAACACGGCGCCAAATTAAGTGCTATCCCTGATTATGTCAATATGCAGCTTACCAATGAACAGCGGGATGTTTTGAAGCTCATGGTGAATTCTCTCACTGTTGTTGAAGTGAACGGAATCCAAGTTCATTTTACCGCAGTACAGGTTAAAGATTATGTTGATGGAGTATCTTTTTTGGTACATAAGTTAATGGATTTGGAAGAAATTAATGTCCTTTTTTCATTGTTTGATATGGAAAATAAGGTTTATGTGATTGCACGCAGTCGATTGGAAGAAATCGATGTAAGTACGATAACAGCTGGATTGAATGGTGGCGGTCATAAAAGTGCTGCATCAGCTTCGATTAGAGGAAGTTCACTGGAAGATGTTCGAAAAAAAATTATCTCCATGATGAAGCGCTCATTCTCTTTTACTCGGGCGGCTGATATTATGTCAACACCAGTAAAAACCATTCATCGAGAAAGTAGCATCAACGAGGCTTATTTAACTTTAATTCGATCAGGTTTTTCTGGATTGCCGGTAGTGGACGATGAAGGAACATTGGTTGGTATTATTGCCCGAAGAGACATGGAAAAAGCTATTCATCATGGTTTGCAAAATGCTCCAGTAAAGAGCTTTATGTCCCCTCAAATCATTGGAGTATCAACCCGTGACTCAATTTATACCATACGAAATTTAATGGTTGAGAATGATATAGGACGAGTACCAGTTATTAAATCGGGAAAACCAATCGGTATCATTACCCGAAGTGATCTCTTGCGAGTTTTTCATCAAAAGGAAAATATCGTGGTGAATGAATTGACCCGATTAAATGTTTCAGAATCAGTTTTTGCCCACTTTCCTGCTGCTGATTTAGAACTCATTAACCTAATTAGTGGATTTGCCCGCCGAATTGGTGTGAGAACGTATTTAGTTGGAGGGGTAGTGAGAGATATCATTTTAGGTGTTCCCAACCATGACTTGGATCTGGTTGTAGAGGGCGATGCGATTGAATTTTCCCAGAACCTGAACCGACTCATCAATGGGAAGGTAGTTGCCTATCCTCCCTTTGGGACATCAGTCATTTTTCTGAAGGATAAGAAACGAATTGATTTTGCCAGTGCTCGAAAGGAATTTTATCGTTTTCCAGGAGCTGCCCCTGATGTGGAATATTCCGATCTAAAAAAAGATTTATTTCGCAGAGATTTTACTTTAAATGCCATGGCAATCAGTATTTATCCCGATAATTGGGGAGAACTCTTTGATTTTTTTGGTGGTTATCGTGATTTGAGAAATAAGATTCTTCGAGTTCTTCATCCTTTAAGTTTTGTTGATGATCCAGCTCGATCAATACGAGCGGTCAGGTTTGAAAAAAAATATGGTTTTCATATTGAACCTTTTACCATGAGCCTGTTAAAACAAACTATCCGAAAAAATTTATTAGAGAGCATTAAACCGGATCGTCTTAAAGAAGAAATCCAGTTTATCTTAGAGCTTCCTCAATATTATCGCTATTTAGAACGTCTCTACCAATTGGATATGATCCCATCAATTTTACCAGGTTGTATTTGGAAAAGAGAATATGCTGATCGGTTTGTTGCTGTGGAAAAAAGATTGTTAGAATTAAGAATCGATTTCAGGATTGATCGGTTTCTTTATCAGCTCACACCTCTTTTCGATGATTTTGATATAAAGCAAATTTCATCATTACAAAAACGTTTAGCTTTATCTCGTCATTTTACCCAAAAAGTGTTGAGTTACCATTTACAAAAAAATGAATTTATTTCAATTATGGGAAAAAAAGACCTTCGTCCCTCAGAAGCTTATCTTCGCTGTTGTTCAATGCCGCTTGAGTTTTTGTACTATTTATTAAGTGTTTATCCGGAGGAAAATGTAGTTCACCAACGAATCAACCATTATCTCAAGGAGTGGATAAATATAAAAACTATCTTAAAAGGATCAGATTTAAAGGAAATGGGAATTGAAGCTGGTCCTCACTATGCTAAAATGCTAAGTGAGCTTAAATTAGCAAAAATTGATGGATTTGCCAGAACTCGTTTTGAAGAAGAACAATTGATTAAGCAATATTGGGAAAGGATGGAAAAACGTGGGGAGTAAAGATAGAATTTTTAGTGGAATGAGACCGACTGGGAAAATGCATATCGGTCATTATCTGGGCGCATTAAAAAATTGGTTGCAATTACAAAGAGAATATGACTGTATTTTTGGTATTGTTGATTGGCATGCTTTGACAACCGCTTTCGAACATACCGAAGAGATAGAGCGAAATATTATTGATATGGCTATCGATTGGTTCAGCGTGGGTATTGATCCGGAAATATGTATTCCAATGGTTCAATCGTTGGTTCCAGAGCACGCTGAGCTCCATCTTCTTCTCTCTATGGTTACTCCTTTGGGATGGCTGGAGCGAAATCCAGTTTTAAAACAGCAACTTCAAGATATGGGTTTGAAAGAAGCAGTTGGTTATGGACACCTTGGTTATCCTGTTTTAATGGCTGCTGATATTATTATCTATCAGGGGGTAAAGGTACCAGTTGGAGAAGACCAGGTCCCTCATATTGAGATCGCCCGAGAGTTAGTTCGTCGTTTTCATTTTCTCTATCAACAAGAAGTCTTTAAAGAGCCCCAACCGCTTCTAACCGAAAATCCAAGAATTTTGGGAATTGATGGGAGAAAGATGAGTAAAAGTTTAAATAATGCCATTGGCCTTTCCGATACCAAAGAAGAATTACGAACCAAGATTCTTTCTATGTTTACCGATCCAGAAAAAATTCGAAAACGTGATCCAGGTCATCCAGAACGATGTAATGTATTTTCTTTTCAGAATATTGTTTGCAATCCTCGCGTTGTTCAAATTGAAAAAGATTGCCGCTCAGGAGTTTTGGGCTGTGTTGATTGTAAGAAAGAACTATTGGGTTTGATGGGTGATTATTTGGAACAAATTTCACCCTTCAGGGAGCGTTATCAAGGGAAAGACCAGTTAGTTAAAGATATTTTAATAGAAGGAAGTCGGAGAGCCCAAGTTCTTGCTCGAGAAACGATGAAAAAAGTTCGAGACGCCATGCATATTGCGTATCAAATACCTCGATAGATTATGGATACCGATTGGAAAAAAAGGATAGAAAAAGCTAACGCTCTTTGGGAGAGGGTCAATCTCCTACAAGAAGAGATTGCAACAGTTGAAAAACAATTGAATGAGATTCTTCAGATTGAAGAGCAAGAAACCCAGGAAGAAGAAAATCAGCCTTTTGAGAAGAAGATCTTTGAATTATTTTCTCAGGTTCTTGCTGATCTAAAAGAGCAAGAGGAAAACATTTTAAAAGTTCCTCCCGAACGTTGGAAAAAAATTCAAACAAGAGAAATTCTTGATTTAGAAAAAATTTCATTTGACAACTTGTTGAGTTTATACCGAAAATTTTTGAATACGGAATCAAATCAATCAGCGATTGAAATAGATGATCACTTTGAAAATTGTATTGAAGAACAAAGAGATTACATCAATGATTATTTTATGCAGAGGCCTGGTCAATGGTTAAGAATGGATTCTCTGTTTCAGAATGGACGAGAATTGAGAATAGTTATTGCAACCTTTTTGGTGTTATTAGACATGGTTTTTCGAGACCTTCTTAAAATGAAAGAAGAAGATGGGTTGGTGTATCTCCTAAAAGATGAGTGATGACCTTCTCTTAAAGGGATTAATCGAAGCATTTTTATTTTCTTCTCCCAGGCCAGTCCCGATTGAAGAATTGATGAAAGTTACGCAAGCCAATCGTGAAAGGGTTGAAAAAGAATTACTGAATTTGTCGGAAGACTATCGTTTGCGGCAGAGCGCCATATTTTTGCGTCGAGTAGCCGGTCAGTGGCAAATGGCAGTTCGACCAGAGTACGGGAGCCGTTTGAGAGAGTATGCCCAGATTACAGTTAAGAAAGGGATTTCCCGGGCTGCATTAGAGGTTTTGGCTATCGTATCTCTTGAACAACCAGTTACGAAAACCCAAATCGACATGAAGCGTGGTGTTGATTCTGGTGCTGCTATCAGTGTTCTATTAGAAAGGGGTTTAATTTCTATAGCTGGTCAGGTTGATCGACCAGGGAAACCTTTTCTTTACCAACTTACTGACAAGTTTTTTGAAATATTTGGCATTGAAGACCAAGAAGCCTTGTTGCGTATTCAGCAAATTATTGCTCATCAGGAAGTCACTCATGAGATTGAATAAATATTTGGCTCAAGCTGGAATTGGTTCTCGAAGAGCCTGTGATCGCCTTATCCAAGAAGGGAGAGTTGCCATCAATGGTAAAATCGAATTTCTCCCAGCCTATCAAGTCGAACCAACCGATGTAATCACTTTCGATGGCTCGGTGGTTCGATTGGAAAACCGATTGGTTTATCTTCAGCTTTATAAACCTCGAGGAACATTGACGACCGTTTCTGATCCCCTGGGAAGGGAAACGGTAATGAAATGGATTACCAATGTTAAGGAAAGAATATTTCCGATAGGTCGTTTGGATTTTGACAGTGAGGGGCTGCTCCTTTTTACCAATGATGGGCGAATTACCAATATTTTAACCCATCCCCGGTATGAAGTTCTAAAAACTTACCGCGTCTATGCTTCGGGGAATGTAAAGTTACAGGAACTGCAATTTCTTACGAATGGGATTGTAAAGAATGGCCTTTGTTATCAAGCTCATTCCACAAAGCTTATTGATCATCAGAAAGGATTTACGATTGTTGAAGTGGTTTTAAATGAAGGAAAAAAGCATGAAGTCCGAATACTTTTTGAAAGTATTGGTCATCCAGTATTACGATTAATTCGGGTAAAAATGGGACCGATAACTCTTGATGAAAATTTACTACCTGGAGAGTGGCGGTATCTCTTAAGGAATGAGATTGAAGATCTTTTAAAGAGTGGAGATGTATCAACCCATGTCAACCAATAGAGGATTTATTCAAGTCTATTATGGAGACGGAAAAGGGAAAACAACTGCAGCTATAGGTTCGGCGGTGAGAGCCGTTGGTCAAGGCTTAAAAGTTCTTTTCCTCCAGTTTTTTAAAAAAAATGTTACGGGTGAACTCATTTCTCTCCAGTACCTACCGGGAATAACATTATATCAATTTGGATCAGGAAAATTTATTTTAAATAAACAGTGGCAGGAAGAAGATTGTCAAGAGTTCATGATGGGTTGGGAAATGGCAAAAAGGGCTTTACATGGAGAAGATTATGATTTATTGATAATGGACGAATTTCTTTATGCTTTTTCATACCAGATGTTACGTTGGGATGATTTTTTTAAAGAGTTGAGCACTCGAAACCCCAAAGTCGAGGTCATAATAACCGGAAGGAAGATTATCCCTCAATTCATTGATTATGCTGATTTAATTACCAATATGACACTCATTAAGCATCCCTATCAACAAGGGATACCAGCTCGAAAGGGGATTGAATATTAATGGAATACCAGACAAATCCCATGCGAGGGATCAGAGGAGCTATTACTGTTGAAAGAGATAATGCCAATGAGATTGCTACAGCTACCTTGCTTTTGTTTGAAACCATGATAGAAAAAAACCAATTAGAACCCGATGATATTACCGCGGTTTTTATAACGGTCACCCACGATTTAAAATCGACTTTTCCCGCACGAGCCATTCGAGAAATTGAAAAATACCGTTTTCTTCCAATAATGTGTGCTCAAGAAATTCCCGTTGAAGGTGCAATAGAACGTTGTATTCGTTTGATGGTGATTGCTTTTTGTCCCCAAATTCGTCATGAGGCTATTCATCATGTTTATCTGCGAGAAGCTCAAAATCTACGGTTGGATTTAAGAGGCGAATAGAATGGATAAGGTTCGAATTTTACCAGCATCATCCAAATTAATCGGAGATATCTTATGCCCCCCTGATAAGTCATTCAGTCATCGGGCGGCGATGATCGGAGCTTTGTCCTCTGGTGAGACTCTCATACATAATTTTTCCTTTTGCCAGGATACCTGGTCAACGTTACATTGCTTAGAGCTCTTCGGTGTTACCATACAAGCTTATCCTAATCAAGGCGTGGTTAAAGTAACCAGTTCTGGGAAAGATGGTTTATCTGAACCATCAGATATCCTTGATGTGGGAAATTCAGGAACAACTTTACGGTTAATTGCTGGTATAAGTGCTGGGATTCAAGGATTATCAGTTTTAACTGGGGATCAGAGTATACGGCAACGCCCAATGAAACGTATTATTGATCCTTTAAGAAAAACTGGTATTGTTATTGGTGGTCGAGATGGTGACCGTTATGCACCTCTCTATATCATTGGTAAGAATCCCTTGCGAGCTTTTCATCATACTCTTGAAATTCCCAGTGCCCAAGTCAAGTCTTGTTTACTCTTTGCTGCCTTATGGGGAGATGCTCCTTCTTTTATAAAGGAGCCGATTCCTTCCCGTAATCATACTGAAAACATGCTTCAAGCCGTTGGAGGAGATATTCGGAAACAAAACGAAATAATACAAGTCTACCCAGGAAAAGATTTGATTGCCCGACCTTTTCATTTACCAGGAGATGCATCTTCTGCAGCTTTTTTAATAGCAGCTGCCCTTTTGATTTCTAAATCTCATCTTATTATCCGGAATATCGGTTTGAATCCCACCCGCATTGGGATGGTTCATTGCTTACAAAGAATGGGAGCCAAAATCAACTTGTTTGATGTGAGTGAAGAGTGGGGTGAGCAGCAAGGCCATATGGTTATAGAGCATTCGATTTTAAATAGTTTCGAGATTAATCAAGACCAAATTCCAGCATTGATCGACGAAATTCCGATATTATCAGTGCTTGCAACTCAAGCTCATGGTCGCTCAATCATCAGAGGAGCGGGTGAACTGAGGGTAAAGGAAAGCGACCGTTTGCATGCTATCAGTGAAAACTTAAATCGTTTGGGGGCAGAGGTACGTGAAACCGATGATGGGTTAGTTATTTCTGGTCCAATTCGATTGAAAGGTGGAAAAGTAAAAAGTTATCATGACCATCGTGTTGCCATGAGTATGGTCATAGCTGGATTGATTGCTGATGCTCCTGTAGAAATTGATGATATCGAGTGTATTTCGATTAGTTACCCAAATTTTTTTAACGATCTTCAAAAAATAGGATACAGAGATTTTGAAATTGAGTCTAATACAGTATAAACAAACACGTGTGATCAGGAGGGCACATGAAAAAGTTGATTGCGATTGATGGGCCTGCTGGAGCAGGAAAAAGTACGGTTGCCCGATTATTAGCTAAAAAATTGTCGTATTTGTATATTGATACTGGTGCCATGTATCGAGCGATTACCTATTTTTTGATCAAAGAAGGTATAAATTATGAAGATTTAGAAGCTCTTAACCAAGCCTTGAAGAAAATTGTTCTTGACTTTAAAGTTATCGACGGAGCATCGGTTATTTTTCTTAACGGAAAACAGTGTAATGAAGAAATCCGTCAAACCATTGTTAACCAGCATGTTTCTCCAGTAGCAAAAATATCTACAGTACGCCATTTTTTAAAAAAGAAACAAAGGGATTTAGCTCGATCGACGTTTTCGGTAACAGAAGGACGGGATATTGGAACGGTGGTTCTCCCCGATGCTGATTTAAAAATATTTCTCACAGCACGACCTGAAGTTCGAGCTCAAAGACGATGGAAAGAATTAAAAGAAAAAGGGATTGATCTTCCTTATAAGGAAGTTCTTGAAAATGTTCAGCAGCGAGATACCATCGATTCGACTCGAAGTGAAGCTCCTTTACGACCAGCTATTGATGCCCTGTTAGTCGATACTTCTGATATGAGTATTGAAGAAGTGGTGAACTTTCTCTATCAAAAGGCAGTAGAGGATGATTGATATGAAAATATTGATTGCTAAACATATTGGTTTCTGTCCAGGGGTGAAAAGGGCTTATAATATGGCTTTGCAAGCTTTTGATACCAATCCTCAACCAGTCTATCTTCTCGGAGAATTAGTTCATAATCATCAAGCGGTAAAGATGTTAGTCGAAAGAGGAGCCTTTTTGGTCGATGAAGTGGACAACATACCAAACAAGGCAACCGTTGTTACCCGATCTCACGGTTTGGAACGGGAAACCCGGAAGAAGCTTCTGGGGAAAGGGGTTAACATCGTTGATACCACCTGTCCTCGAGTGCAAAAAGTTCAAGTATTAGCATGTGAGTTGGAAAAGAAGGGATACACTATCATTATTCTTGGGGACTCGAACCACGCTGAAATTAAAGCTTTGGTCAGTGAACTAAATACCAAACCTTGTGTTTTAGGAAAGGATTCCCTCGAATGGGATAAGAAGCTTTATATGTTGCCAAAAAGTCAACCTTTGGCAGTTATTGAACAAACTACCTTTCCTCAACAACAATATCAGGATTTTTGTCGCCTGTTGGAAGAAAAAGGCTTATCTGAACGTTGTCAGATTTATAATACTCTCTGTCCGGAAACTGAATATCGGCAAAATGAATTGTTTTCTCATCTTCAAACTGGAAAAATAGATGTGGTTATCATTTTAGGAGGAAAACACAGCTCAAATACCCGTGGTCTTTACTTGATAGCAAAGCAAAACGCTCCACGTACTATCTGGATCGAGGATCCCAATGAAATCAGAAAATCATGGTTTCAATCCGACCAAACCATATTAGTGGTGAGCGGAGCATCCACTCCTGATCATGCGGTAAAAGAGCTGGTGAATAAAATTCAATAAGGAAAAAGTCTATGGTGAAAGAAATTCCATTAGTTGTTATTGTGGGGAAGACAAACGTTGGCAAGTCAACCCTTTTTAATCGTCTCTCGGGCCGAAGGATTACGATTGTTGATTCAACTCCCGGGGTAACGAGAGATATCATTGAAAATATAATTGATATTGATGGAATTCAGATCCGTTTGGTCGATACTGCTGGCATTGAGTTAACCAGTTCGCCGGAAGATCCCTTACAAAGCGAAGCAGAAAGAAGAGTTTGGCAGATCATTGATAGAGCTGACTGTGTTTTGTTGATGCTGGATGGACGTGAAGAAATGACCAGCATTGATTATGGTTTAATAGAGCGTTTGCGTCGTGTAAAAGATTCCATTCTCCCAGTCGTTAATAAGAGAGAAGGGATGTCTCATTTAGGATTGTTGTCGGATTTTTATGCTTTAGGTTTTGACGATGTACTGCAGATATCAGCATTACATGGGGATGGTATTCCACAATTAAAAACCACTCTTTTTAACCGCTTGAGAAACGCTTCTGAATCAATAGATGTTCCAGCTATTGAACATCATGATTTTCGTATTGCCATTGTTGGCAAACCTAATGTTGGAAAATCAACCTTATTCAATATGTTGCTGGAAAGCGACCGATCATTAGTGAGTACTATTCCCGGGACAACCCGAGACCCACTGGAATCCTCTCTGATTAGTGGAGGATACGGGCGGTATCAACTGGTGGATACTGCTGGGTTGACTCGCAAATCCCGTGTCAAAGAAGATGTCACATTTTATGCCACGGTTCGAACCATGGAAAAAATGACCGAAGCCAATCTCTGCGTTTTGGTCCTTGATGTTCAAGAAGGGATTACCCAACAAGATAGGTATATTGCAGCTCAAATTTTTCAGCAAAAAAAGTGCTGTCTGGTATTCTTGAATAAAATGGATTTAATTCCTGAGCGATTAACCCGAAAGAAGATTGAGGAGACCAAAAAATGGATTTGGAATGAGTTCAATTTTTTAAATTTTGCTTCGGTTTTGATTGGGTCGGCGACCGACCGAAACATGAAGCCATATTTTTTAGCCCATTTTGCAGCAATTGCCAGTCGTTATTACCAAAGGCTTAAAACCAGTTTTATCAATCGAGTGATAAAGGAAAAAATTAACGATTTAAATATTAGCATGGGCAAGGGAAAGCTTCTCCGTGTCTATTATGGTTATCAAGAGCTCAATGCACCTCCACGTTTTTCTTTTTTAACCAATTTTAAAGGAAATGATCGAGAATTGGAGAGGAGTATTCATAGTATTGAAAAAATTATTCGTCAAGAAGGTGACTGGGAAGGTGTGCCCCTTAGCATCGAACTTAAAAATAAATAATCAATTGATGAATGAGTTTGGTGAATATCTGGAATTTGAGCGACAATACTCTTCTCATACAATTGAAAATTATCTGCGAGTTATTCGTCAGTTTAGTAACTTTTTAACAATAACCAACCAAAAAAGTCTTATTGAAGTTGAACCTTCAGATATAGCCGGTTTTATGGCATCACTCAAAACAGTTTTTCACTTAATGAGGGTATCTCAATTAAACCGTTTGTCGGCTTTAAAAACCTTTTATCGATATTTACGAAAAAAAGGAAAAATACAAAAAAATCCATGTGATGGTATCGGGGGGTTAAGAGAAGAAAAAAGCCTTCCTACCTTTTTTTCTCAAACAGAAATAAATCGGTTTTTAGACTATTTGGAGAATCGTTTTCGAAAGGAACCAAATTTTCTTCACGCTCGTGATCGAGCGCTTTTTGAAATTCTTTACTCTTCTGGATTACGAGTAGGAGAAGTTGTAGGGCTTAGAACCATCGATTTGAATTTTCATCAAAGAATCTTAAAGGTGCGAGGAAAGGGAGGAAAAGAAAGAATAGTTCCCTTTAACGAAAAAGCTCTTCAGGCAGTCCGAGATTATCTGGTTTTTCGCCAACCAAATGGACCAGTTCAAGAACTTTTTCTCAATTATCTCCAACAACCCCTAACGACTCGTGGTGTTCGAGTTATTTTAAATAAAATATGTGTAGAGTTTGGTATGGTAAAAAAAGCTTCTCCTCATACCTTTCGTCATAGTTTTGCCAGTCATTTTCTTTCCGGAGGAGCCGAGATGAGAATTGTTCAGGAAGCTCTTGGACATTCTAGTCTTTCGACTACTCAAATTTACACCCACTTAAATTGGGACAATATGAAAAAAGTTTATGAAAAAACTCACCCCCGATCCCATAAAAAGGAGGATTAAATGAAGATCATATCAACAACTGTTCTTGGTGTTTTACGGAACGGAAAAGTAGCTATGGCTTGCGATGGTCAGGTCACGATGAATGAATCGGTATTGAAGAGAGGAGCAAAAAAAATACGAACTCTTTATCAAGGAAAAGTTATAGCTGGTTTTGCCGGAGCCGGAGCTGATTGTCTTACTTTACTTGATCGTTTTGAAGAAAAATTGAATTCTTATAGTGGAAATCTTTCTCGGGCTGCTATTGAGCTGGCTAAAATGTGGAGGACTGATAAAGTCCTCAGGCATCTCGAAGCTTTATTACTCGCCATGGATTTAGAGCATGTATTGATTATTTCAGGAAAAGGAGATGTAATTGAGCCTGATGAACCAATAGCAGCTATTGGTTCGGGAGGCAATTATGCTTTAGCTGCTGCTAAAGCATTGTACCGGAATACTGATATGGATTCGGAAGCGATTGCCCGTTGTGCCTTGGAAATTGCTGCAGAGATCTGTATTTATACCAACGATCACATTCAATTAGAAACTCTGGGATAAACCAAGGAGGAAGATGGTTTAAAAATGAAAGGAAGAGGTTGAAATGGAATATATTGATGATTTTTTAACTCCAGAAGAAATTGTCCGGGAATTAGATAAATATATCATAGGTCAAGAAGACGCTAAAAAATCGGTTGCGATTGCCCTGCGGAATCGGATTCGACGAAGAATGCTTCCTCAAGAAATAGCCGAGGAGATTACACCCAAAAATATTATTATGATCGGACCAACCGGAGTTGGAAAAACTGAAATTGCTCGCCGGATTGCCAAGCTGACCGGCGCGCCTTTTATGAAGGTAGAAGCAACTAAATTCACTGAGGTTGGTTATGTGGGAAGGGATGTTGAATCAATTATTCGTGATCTCGCTGAATTATCAATACGAATGGTAAAGAGTGAAAAAATCAGTGCCCAAGAAGGAAAAACCAGATGGATTGTAGAAGAACGCTTGTTAGACCTTCTTTTAAATAAAAAGTTAACACCAGAAGACCTTGATGGGCCTTCTCCTTCGGAAAGCAGTTCTCGGGTTGATGTGGTGTGGCCGACACCATCTTCCTCGGCAGAGCGTACTCGAGAGAAGATTCGAGAAAAATTGCGCAAAGGTGAATTAGACGATCGAGAAATCGAGATTGAGATTGAAGAGAGTTCAATGCCAATCGAGGTTGTGAATGTCGGAGGGTTAGATAATATGGGGATTGACTTTTCCGGACTTTTTGGGGGAATTTTCCCCACTCGAAAGAAAAAAAAGCGGGTAAAAGTCAAAGATGCCCGGGAAATTCTTTTCAATCAAGAAGCTCAAAAATTGTTGGATATGGATGATGTTAAAAGTGAAGCCATTCGACGGGTAGAAGAAAGTGGGATTGTTTTTATCGATGAGATTGATAAAATCGCCTCACCAGGAGGAAGAGACACCCATGGACCCGATGTTTCTCGAGGAGGTGTTCAGCGTGACCTTTTACCGATTGTAGAAGGTTCAACAGTTGTGACTAAACACGGGCCTGTTCGTACGAACCATATACTTTTTATTGCAGCTGGAGCTTTTTCCCACACCAAACCATCAGATTTGCTCCCTGAATTACAAGGGCGTTTCCCGATACGGGTTGAACTTTCGGCATTGAGCGAGGAAGACCTTTATCGAATCGTTGTCGAGCCTTATAACTCTTTAGTGAAGCAATATACCGCACTGTTATCCACTGAAGGGATTGATTTACGATTTACCGATGATGGTCTTCGTGAAATAGCTCATATATCTTCGGTTCTAAACCAAAAAATGGAGAATATCGGTGCACGTCGGTTACACACAGTTGTAGAGCGAGTTCTTCAAGATATCTCTTTTAAAGCGCCAAGTTTAAAACCAAAAAAAGTAATAATCGATCAAGCTTATGTTCAAGAACGATTGAAGAACATTTTACAAGATGAAGATGTCACTCGTTATATTTTGTAACTTTCTTCGTTATAGATAAATTCAAATTATGGTTGAAATATTTTTCCCTTTCGTGATATACTGTGCCCGGTTTATGCATAGTAAAAGAATAAATTCTCATGTCGAACGATTATTCCGGTGATCTCCCGATAGGTGATTAACCACAAGTTCGACAGAGGAAAAACCGGAAGGAGTATGATTATGATCGTTACCATGAAGCAATTGTTGGAAGCAGGGGTTCATTTTGGTCATCAAACTCGCAGATGGAATCCTAAAATGAAACCCTATATTTTTACCGAAAGAAACAATATCTATATTATTGATTTACAAAAAACCGTTGGACTGGTTGAAAAAGCCTATTATTTTGTTCGCGATTTAGCAAAAGATGGTGGAACAGTGCTTTTTGTAGGGACCAAGAAACAGGCTCAGGAAGCTATTGAGCAAGAAGCGAACCGCTGCGGGATGTATTATGTCAATCAGCGTTGGTTAGGTGGTATGCTCACCAACTTCATAACCATCCGGCAGAGT
>JAAYUT010000231.1 GCA_012517485.1 Candidatus Atribacter fermentans | reverse complement strand
TTCTCAATCGTGAAGGTAATACCATCAGCGCTCCAATGAGAGCACATATTATTGCAATGAGGAGAAGTAATTTAACATTTTTCATGAGATGTCCCTCGGGTTTTCCTCATATTCCAATAATGGATCGCCAGTGTCTACAGTATCGTTCTCTTCGACGAAAATTTGAGTAACAATTCCTTCGTTTTCAATTTGAATTTCATTTTCCATTTTCATTGCTTCCAAAATTAATACGACTTGTCCTCCTGTAACTCGTTCACCTCTTTTTACTTGAACCGACAAGACTCTTCCGGGCATAGGAGCCCTAAGGACCGTTGTCACTTGCATGGGAACGTTTTTTGTAACAATTTCACGTGGAATTCTTTTTATCTTTTCGACTTGTATCTTTCCATCTTCCCGGGACTCGTTTATTTCAGAAACTTCAACTTCAAACTCTTCACCATTGACCCGGACTTTATATTTACGCATACTGTAACTCCTCCCCATTTATGATACCTTTTATTGAAAATACAATTTCAACCAATTCCTTAAAAAAACTCAAATCCCCCTAACCCCCTTTTCGAAAGGGGAAATTGATTTCTGAATAGTATTTTCATCCTCAACAGCTATCAAGAAAGTTGCATCTACCCTATTAATATCTTTAAATGAATTCCCCCTCAATGGAGGAATAAGTCGTTCAATTCCCCTCCTTAGAGGGGTGCCGCTTTGCGGGGGGGAGGGTGCCTTTCATCAGTCATCCTGAGCGGTGCTTTCCCGCGTGAGGATCTCACCTAACACCACACCCGTCATCCTGAGGCTTCGTTTTTTGAAGCCGTGAGGATCTCATCTTTTTATTAATCTAAAAAAATACTAAATGAGATTGCCACGTCGCATAGGACGCTCCTCGCAATGACGGAACAGAGATAAATACAAATCCCCCTTACCCCTTTGTCTAAAGGGGAAATTGATTTCTGAATAGTATTTTCATCCTCAATTGGTGCCATGAAAGTGGCATGACGGTCTATCCTGTAAACCCACGGGCATGATAAATCAAGCCCCTACAAAAGAATTTAAAATGGAGGGGCACACTGTATCGCGCCCGATTCATGGAGCGATAATCACAAGCATGTCGAATCCTGGGTTTTCAACCTTATTTAGCATTTGAAATAACGGAATCGTTCCTTTTGAATTTTGAGTTTAACTTTATTTCCTGATGGAAATCAATACCTAAAACGTGATAAACCCCAACAATTTTCTTGCAAACACAAATTTTTCCATCCTTTATTTTTTTGTTGTACATACGATTTTTCTATAATTATTTCCTCTGGTTGAGCATCATTCTCATATTGAAGTACTGCAGCTATCAGTGCGGCAATTATTTGGGGTTTCACTTCGGATTCAACTTTATACTGGGATATTCCCATGCTTTTTTCCCTTTCCTGTAACTCTTTTAGACCAAAAAATTTCAAGCGCTCGTACAACTTTTAAACGAGTTTCTTGAGGATCGATAACTTGATCGACATATCCTCTTTTGGCGGCTTCATAAGGATTATAAAATTCTCGGCGATATTCCTCAAGCAATCTCTCTCTTTCAACCTGAACGTCTAAAGCTGTTTCTATCTCTTTTCGAAAGATGATATTAACCGCACCTTCCGCACCCATTACCGCAATTTCAGCAGTTGGCCAAGCTAATACTAAATCGGCACCAAGATCACGACAACACATAGCTAAATAAGCACCACCATA
>JAAYUT010000230.1 GCA_012517485.1 Candidatus Atribacter fermentans | reverse complement strand
GGCCGAATGGGACAAACAATCTTTAAAAAAACTTCCTCATGAGGCCAGTAAAGAGGCTGATCAGTGGTTACCGATATGAATTTGATAGTCAACGAAGAAACAATATTTTCTTTCAAAGAGATGATTTCATGGGTTTCCGGATTTATTTTGAATAAAGGCGTTTCCTGCTGTGAATCAGGCTTGGCGAAAGCGAACTGGCAAGTAAATAGGTATCCAATAAAAAGAATAACAATCATTAACAATTTCATACTCATGAAAGTATCCTCCTCCTTTTTTAAATCAAACTGATTCAAATAACAAAAAAGTAATAGAGGTTCAGCAAAAATAAGAGACAGTACAGAGCCGACTTGATATGATTGTATATCATCGGTTTCCCGAAGTAGTTTCACAAGTTGGGGTTAGGTCTTGATTCTTGAATTAACATAACATTTATCTCCGTAACTGGGTAAGCGTTGAATTTGAAAAATCTTTTGCCAAGTTGAAGTGTCAAGTCGTGAATCAACTGTAAATCGAGGTGAGACATATCTGCGAGGATGGAAAGCTTGAGTCTCAATATTAAATTAAGGAGAAATTGTTGCAGGAATATAAACCAGGATATGACCAAGGAGATTTATTTCATCCGCCCAAAACCCGCACTAAGGCTCTCCTTAATGCTTACTGAAAAAGAATTGTCCAAATGGTTTAGAGGTAACAAAAATACCATAATTCGTAGCTTTGTTTTAAAATATTCACCTTCTTTTTTACCTTCTCGCGTTTTTTTCTTTTTTCCCTCTCTCCTGGTGGGAGAGATTTTCTTCTATTAGTTTCCTCTCCCCTGGCGGGTGAGGTTTTCTTCTATTAGTTTCCTCTCCCCTGGTGGGAGAGGATGAAGGTGAGGGGGAATGCATTTGAAATTCCTCTCCGTGGAGGGGTGCCGCTTCGCGGGGGGGAGGGTGCCTTTCATCAGTCATCCTGAACCCTCGTTTTTCGAGGGCGTGAGGATCTCATCTGACACCAAAGGTGTCATCCTGAGGTTTCGTTTCTTGAAGCCGTGAGGATCTCATTTTTTTCAATTCTTTTTTTATAAAAACTTTAAAAGGATGAGATTCTCACGTCGCACAAGACGCTCCTCAGAATGACGGAGTGGGGTGGATGGGATTCTCACGTCGTCCGGTCGAAGTCACTGGACTCCTTAGAATGACAGACTCAGTAAATGAGATTGCCACGTCGTCCAATCATAGAATGATTGGACTTCTCACAATGACGGATTTGAGAAATAATTTTCACTGTTATTTAGTGCTGCCAGGCAGCATGATAGTATATCCTAACCCCATTTCCCTTTTATCTTTTCAATACTATTTTCTTGATTATTGAATATAATTATTCCAAATACTCATCCTTTTGTATTTTTAAAAAATTGGACTTTAAATTTAAAAGGAGCACACATGAAGGGGATCATCACCAAAAGCCTCATCGAGAAGATATTTCAACCAGCTAGTCTACAGCGATGGAACGATCAAATTCGACCAATCGAATTTACTGAACTCGATAAACAAGCTCATAAAATGATTATTGCCTGGATTTTGGGAAAAATTGAGCAAGACGAAGAAGGCCAATTGATTAATTGGAGAAAAATGATTGAATTTGGAATTTTCCAGTATTTTCAAAGGACAGTCTTAACCGATCTCAAACCTCAAATTTATCATTCTCTGTTGTCTCAAGATGAAGCCAGGAAAAAGCTGAATGATTTTGTTCAGCAAGAAATGGAAGAAAGCCTCTCTCATCTATCTGAAGATTTTTATAACCAGTTTATTCAATTTATTTCTTCCACTCCGGAAGATGAAGAG
>JAAYUT010000229.1 GCA_012517485.1 Candidatus Atribacter fermentans | reverse complement strand
ATGGTTGCTATATTTCCCTTTGCAGCATGTATTAGCAATAGCACCCGTTTTTACGATTTAACCAATCCAGCCAAGGGAACTCCCTACATTGGTGCAACCAACTACAAACTCCTCTTTGAAGATATACGATTTTGGCATTCGCTAAAAATAACTGTTTATTTTGTGGTTTTTGGAGGAATTATTCAATTAATTATAGGATACTTTATGGCTTCACTAATCAATGGAACCGAGAAAGGAAGTAGAATAGTTCCATTTTTTCTCATCCCTATGGTCATGACCCCGGTAGTGGTGGGATTAACCTGGCGTCTGATGTATGACCATACCCTGGGAATTATTAATTATTTTGTTCGACTTCTGGGGTTTACACCACTTGCTTGGTTAGGAACTGGGAGATTAGCACTATTCTCGATTATTTTAACCGATGTATGGGAATGGACTCCACTCATTTTTCTGGTTCTTTATTCAGGGATGAGAGCTCTACCAACCGAACCCTATGAAGCCGGTAAAATCGATGGGGCTAATACTTGGCAAGTTTTAACCAGGATTACACTTCCGCTTTTAAAACCGGTTATTTTGGTTGCAGTTTTACTCCGTACCATAGATGCTTTTAAGTGGTTCGATACCATTTATATCATGACCAATGGAGGACCAGGTATAGCTACCGAAACCGCCAGTCTCTATTCGTATCTCATTTCGTTTAATTTTTTTAATATTGGAAAAGGATCGGCTTTTTCGATAATCATGATAATCTTAGTTAATATTTTTTGTCTTTTTTACACCAAGATTATTCCCGAAAAGGAGATGGCATAACTATGAAAAAAAACAGGTGGGTCACCTATATCCTCATCGGGATACTCTTAGTCTTTTTTCTCTTTCCAGTTTATTGGATCATTACAATGTCTCTCAAAACCCGAATTCAAGCCATTAGTATTCCTCCAGTCTGGTTTTTTAAACCATTATTAAGTAACTATGGAAAAGTACTTTTTGAAAGTTCCTTCCCTCGAAACTTTTTTAATAGTTTTGTAATCAGTATTGTTACGGTTTTTTTATCAGTCATATTAGGAACTCCGGCTGCTTATGCCTTATCTCGATATCATTTTCGACGGAAGGGAGATCTTTTGTTTTGGATTCTCAGTACTCGATTTGCTCCTCCCATTGCGGTTATTATTCCTTTTTTCCTCCTTTTCCGAGATTTAAAAATGCTTGATTCCCACATTACTTTGATTATTGTTTATCTCACCTTTAATCTTTCTTTTGTGATTTGGTTGATGAGGGGGTTTTTTAATGAAGTTCCTCAAGAATTAGAAGAAGCGGCTTTAGTCGATGGAACGACCGATTTAGGTGCTTTTGTTCGCATTGCTTTTCCTTTGGCAGCACCAGGGATTGTTGCTTCAACAATTCTTTCTTTTTTATTTTCCTGGAATGAATTCTTTTTTGCTCTCATCCTGACTAGAAAGGTTGCTCAAACCTTGCCAGTAACAATTTCTGGATATATTGGATTTATGGGAATAGAATGGGAAAACATGTCGGCAGCGGCGGTTATGGCATCTCTACCGATTTTAGTATTGGCAATGATTGTACAAAAATATTTAGTTCGTGGTTTAACGTTAGGGGCTATTAAATAATGAAGGAGATTTTCATGACAAATCAAAAGGAATCCCAAAAGAGAACTATTCAATTATTGATGGAAGAGATTAAAAATAACTATGAAAGCAAAGAAAATCAGCTTCGTCAGAGTAATTGGGAATCTTTTGCTGGTTTACCGGGGATATTTGTTCGACACCTTCCCAAAAAAGATTTGAGTAATGTCCCTTTTATTGCTGATCTTGATCGTGAAATGTGGGCATCGGTTTTCCAAATGGATTTAACTGAGGTTTATACTGATCCTGATGTTTATTTGGAATTTGAATTAAGAAAAAAGCTTTATGCTTATCAGAATTTTTCCGATGATAATCCTTTAACCGATGTTATTACCATGTGGTTTGGTGTTGGCTTTTGTGAAAGCCTCCTTGGTGTTCCACAAGAGCCAGCTCAAAATGGTCATGAACCTTGGGTTGGGAAAATCTCTATTATTAAGGATAAAGCTGACCTTCCTAAGCTCCCTTTCCCTGATTTTTATAATTCTCCACCAGCAAAATTAGCTCATAACTATTATGCTCGTTTAAAGGAACAAGTCGAGGATAATTTACAGGTTATTTTCCCAGAGTGGGATTTCGGACCTTTTGGTATTGCAACCCATTTGAGAGGTATTGAAAATCTATCGATCGATTTTTTAGATGATCCAGTGTTTGTCCATGATTTAATGAAATATTTACTTCACGTGAAGAAATCGTGGTCTTTAGAAAGAGCAAAGTTTTTAGGAGCCGCTCTTCAACCTTTGTATTTAGCTAATGATGATGTCAATATACCCATTCTCTCACCCAACACCTACCGGGAATTTATCCTTCCGTATGAAAAAGAAATAAGTCTTTTCCATGGTGGGATTGATTATTGGCATAGCTGTGGTCGTATTGATCCAATTTTGAAAGACATAATGGAGATTCCTTCCTTAAAGATGGTCCATATTAGTCCTTGGACTGATTTAGAAAAAGCTGTATTAGTTGCCAATCAAGATATCATTCTTGAAATTGTGCTTAATCCCGTTGATGACGTAGAAAAAGCGACCCCTAAAGAGATGAAAGAGAAACTGAGATGGATAAAAGATTGCTGTCAAGGTCTTCATTACACCGTTCGTGCCGATGCTTTTCAAATTTTCAGTACTCTTGAAAACGATTTGAAACAGATCAAACAATGGGTTGAAATTGCTCGAGAAGAATTCTCCAGTAAATAGATTAGGATGTCAATATGCCATTTTAAAAAATTCAGTGTTTTTCTACTTTTCTTCATCCTCTTTTTAAATATTGGGAGAGGATAATTTAAATTTTGCTCCATTTCACGTAAATATTTAAAAACTAAATAATTCAGAGACAACATTAATCATAAAAAAGAACTTTGTTGTCCTTTTACCTCAAGGTGAAAAAATCTGGATTTTAAGTTTAATCCATATAAATTTCCTTTGATCTAATTTCTCGCCAATTTTTATTCTTTCTCACCTTGAAGAGGAAGGTCCTAATTTTCCAAATCCATGCTAAGATAGTGAATAGCTTCAAAGCATCCTCATAATGTCAGGTTGGGAGGTGAAAGGATTGACTTCAAGAGAAAGAGTGCTTGCTGCTATTAACCATAAGGAACCAGACCAGATAGCAGTTGATTTTGGTGGTCATCGCTCCAGCGGTATTATGGCTATTGCTTATGCTCGTTTAAAGAAGTATCTAGGAATTACCAGTGGTGACATCTATGTTTACGATATTCCTCAGCAGTTGGCTATTATCGAACCAGAAGTATTAGATCGTTTTCAGGTTGATGTCATTGAGTTGGGCCGTGGCTTTGGCCTTGAGAAAGAATACTGGAAAGAATGGGAACTCCCTGATGGAACTCCCTGTAAAATTCCAGTTCATATCAATTTAATCAAGGAAAATGACAATTGGTATGCCTGCTCAGATGATGGAACTCGGATTGCTACTCAACCGAAAGGTTCTCTTTATTTTGATCAAATATATTTTCCTTTACTCGGGGTAAAAGATCTAAAGTCAGTCGATTTTGATGCAGCTTTTGAAAAATCAATGTGGAGTAAATTAGCCACACCTCCTGCCCCTCTTGGATATGATGAAAAGGGGCTAAAGCTCATGCAAGAAGGGGCGAAGAAACTGCGTGAATCCACTGATCGGGCTATAGTCGGACTTTTTGGTGGGAACCTTCATGAGAATCCTCAATTTCTCTTCCGACCCGACAACTGGTTTATGATGTTGGCTTCTGAACCCCAAAAAGTGCATGAATTTTTAGATAAACTGGTTGAGTATTATGACTCGAATTTAGAAAAATATTTATCCGCAGTTGGTGAGTATATTGATATTATCCTATTCGGGGATGATTTGGGTATGCAAACCGGTCCACAAATGTCTAAAAAAATGTATGATACCTATTTTAAACCACGCCATAGTTATCTTTGGAATAAAGCCAAAAAACTGGTGGATGTGAAAGTTATGCTTCATTGTTGTGGAGGTGTTTATCAGCTTTTGCCGAGTTTCATCGAAGCTGGTCTGGATATTATTAATCCAGTGCAAACCACCTGTAAAGATATGGAGCCAGAGCGATTGAAAAGGGAATTTGGGAAAGATATGGTTTTTTGGGGAGGGGGATGTAACACCCGAGATGTGCTCGGAGTTGGAACCCCGGAGGACGTGGTTCGTGATGTCCGGGAAAGGATACGCATTCTCTCTCCGGGGGGTGGATTCGTTTTTCAGCAGATTCATAATATTATGGCCAACGTTCCACCCGAGAATATTGTTGCTATGTTTGATACCTTACGAAATACTGATTAAAAGGGGAATGAAATTTTTTACACAAAAAGGGAGGAATGCTGTTCCTCCCTTTTTTATCTTACCTTAATAACTCTTCATCGGATGCTGAGAGCACTTCATTCTCTCTTTCATAGAAGTATTCAGCAGTTTGACGGACTAATTCATCCAGGACTTTGGGGTCAGGCCGTCCCCACATAGCAGGGTAGGGGTCTCCGCCAGGTCCTAATGGTTCAGGGGTAACAAAACAGGACTCATTATTGTACCCAATAATATAGAGAGCCATAATAACGATATCAATATCGAGAAATCCATTCCCCAGCGCACCTCTTTGAGTATCAGCGGTGTGGAGATTGGTTAAGTAATCTCCATATTCAAGGATAGTGGTTCCAATATGATCTTCACCAACTAACATGTGATAAAGGTCGCCTCCTATATGTTGAACACCGGGATGATGAATGTAATCGATAAGCGCTTTCGCCTCTTTGAAGGTATGGCAAAAACTTACCTCTGCAGCTCGGACTGGTTCAATCGCTGCACGGATTCCATGTTTTTGAAAATCATCAGCAAGAATACGAATGGCATCACCAGCTCGGTAAAATTCACTATCATCATACTTTTGAGGTCGACCAACTGCTCCAGGTGCGAAAAGAATATATTTTCCACCCATCTCAGCACAAAATTCTATATGTCGTCGAAAATAGTCGATTGATCTCTGGGTAATATGGGGTTTATTGCTGGAAAGCTCTGATTCTGGAGAAACCATACCGCAAATTCCTCCAACTTTAATCCCATAATCATCTAAAATTGGGCGTATTTCTTTGGCTTTATAGCCCAGGTCAGGTCCATACTTGTTTCCATGTAATTCGATAAAGTGGATATTATACTTTGCCAATCGAGCACAAGATGTTTCAAATGGTTCAATACCAAATCCCCAATTACTCCACGATAAATTTAATCGAGTTTTCCAATGGCTTTTTTTTCGTATTTCAATAAATTTCTGAATAACCACATTGTCCTTCACCTGGAAATTTTGAAGCTTCATATAATCACCACCTTTGTTGAATTTTTTTGGATACGAACATACATCAGTAAAAAATTGCCGATTATTTGTGTTCCTCTATTGCTAAAAACTAGTCCTATTTGATAATGATAAGAATAATATACTCTTTTTTCTGATAAATTGATAAAATAATTAAAATTATGGGAAAAGAAACAAAAATCAGTTTTTCAAAATTGACCAAATTGATAGATTATATAGTGTGTTTTTTATATGAAAAAGGGGAGGGTTTAAGATTTGAAAGCAAAATTAATACCTCTTTATTTTAAGTCAGAACCAGATGAAGAGTTTAATCAGCATCTTAATATTTTAAAAGAACTCTTTTCTGAGGAAGCTGACTGGTTTAATCCTATCCAACTCGGCAAAAAGCTTCCCGAAGCAGATGCGGTGATTTTCCCCCAAATATTAGGTGAGGCATATCGAAAAATAGATGATTTCTATACTATTAAACTCCCGATTTTAGTGGTAACTTCGGAATTTGGAACAGTTTCAATGTGGGATTGGGAAATAGTGAGTTTTTTGAAAACCAAAGGCTTCCAAGTATATGCTCCTTATTCTATTGAAATGACTCAAAAATTATTAAAATGTCTGGCTCTAAAAAGGGAAATGAAATCCTCGAAATTCCTCATTTATCAAGAAAACCCTGGAGAAGGTATGCAAGCCAGCATATTCAAACGTTTTTATTGGTGGGAAAATGAATGTACCGAATTAATCAATCAGAAATTTGGTGTTGAAATATTGCGGAAAAGTTTGAAACAATTAGCGGAAAAAGTTGAAAATATACCCGAGGAGGAAGTTGCAAAAGCTAAAAATAATTTAAGAATACCTATGGAAAATGTATCAGATCGGGCTCTTCAAAATGCCCTTAAACTTTATCTCGCTGTTCAAAAAGAAATTGAAGGAGATGTGACGATCAAAGGAATTGGAACCAATTGCCTCAATGAATCCTATTATTTCAACACCACTCCCTGTCTGGCATGGGATTTGTTGTTTCAAGAAAAAGGAATCATGTGGGCTTGTGAAGCCGATACATTGTCATTAATTACCCAATATATACTATATAATACATTGGGAACCCCAATCATGATGAGTAATGTTTATCCTTTTTTGATGGGAATGGCTGCCTTAAAACACGAAAAGATTGATTCTTTTCCAGAAATTCAAGACCCCGATGACCATCTCTTAATAGCTCATTGTGGATATTTTGGTTTCATTCCTCGTTCTTTTTCCCATGAGTGGAAATTAAAACCAAAAGTTCTTGAAATAGTTCATGAAGATTCAACTGCCATTGATGCCAAATTTCCAGAAGGGAAGGTCACTCTAGCAAAAATTGACCCCTCACTTTCTTCTTTATTAATAGTAGAAGGATATTTGGAGAAGTATGTTCAATATCCTGGTTCTGATTGCCGTAATGGTGCTTTGATTCGGGTCCCTAACGGACACCTTTTCATGAATAAGCTCTATTCCCATCATAATTGCATTTTAATCGGACATCATCGGGCAGAATTAGAAGTATTTGCCCCCATCCTTGACCTTGGCATTGATGTTTCAACATTGACCAAATAAAAAATAAGGAGGTTTATTTTATGAAAAAAGTGAATGTCGCTTTAATTGGGTATAAATTTATGGGGAAGGCCCATAGTAATGCTTGGATTAAAGCCCCTCTTTTTTTTGATTTAAGTCTCCAACCGGTCAAAAAGGTCGTGTGTGGAAGACATGCTGAGCCTTTAAGAGAATTCGCTAATAAGTGGGGATGGGAGGAAATTGAAACCGATTGGGAAAAAGTCGTAACTCGAAAGGATATCGATATCATTGATATTTCACTTCCGCCCCACCTTCACCATGATATTGCAGTAGCGGCAGCGGAAAATGGAAAGCATATTTTTTGTGAAAAGCCATTAGCTTTAAATTACGCTCAATCAAAAGAGATGTATGAAGCAGCCGAAAAGGCTGGTGTTGTTCACTATGTTAATTTTAATTATCGTCGATGCCCAGCAATTGGATTGGCGAAACAACTTATTGAAGAAGGAAAGGTCGGTCAAATATTTCATTGGCGGGGAGCCTACCTCCAATCGTGGATAATTGATCCTAATTTTCCTCTAACCTGGCATCTCCGTAAAGAATTTGCCGGCGGTGGACCGCAGTGGGATCTCAATTCTCATAGTGTTGACTTAGCTCGATTTTTAGTTGGGGATATCAAAAAAGTGATGGGAATGAAAACCACCTTTATTAAAGAAAGACCACTTCCTGAAGAAACATCAGTCACAACCTTTAAAGCTGCTGTGCAAAGTCAGCAAAAAGGAGAGGTAACCGTTGATGATGCTGCCTTCATGATCGTTGAATTTCAGAATGGAGCTTTAGGTTCTTTTGATTCATCTCGTTTTGCAACCGGAAGAAAGAACTATAATTATTTTGAAATATATGGGAGCAAAGGAAGTATTCTCTTTGATTTGGAAAGGATGAATGAGCTACAGTATTTCTCAGTTGATGATCCCGAAAATGTTCAAGGATTTCGAACCATTCAAGTCACCGAAAGTGTTCATCCGTATATTGCCCATTGGTGGCCTTCAGGGCATATCATTGGTTATGAACATGAATTTGTTCATGCGGTGTCTGATTTTCTTAATGCCATTGCCAATAATCAGAAAATTACTCCTAATTTTTATGATGGTATGAAAGCTATTGAAGTTTTAGAAGCTGGTCTCAAGTCGGCTGAAAGTGGCAAAATGATTGAAATTTAATCGGATAAGTCATATTTTTCTTCATTTCAAAAAATAGGAAAGGAAAAAGAAAAGAAACGCAAGTTTGGAATTCTTGACTATAGAAAAGCACTATGTTAACATGTGAAGTGGTATTAACCACTTAACCTATTTCATCCTTCTTGGAGGATTAAATTAGAGTGTCAACCTTAAATCGAAAAACCCCTATACCTCTTTATTATCAATTAATAGAAATGATTCGGAAAGATATTGAAACCGGTGTTTTAAAACCAGGAGATGTTATTCCTTCAGAAAGGGAATTGTCAGAAAAATATCAAATCAGTCGTCCTACTGTCCGCCAGGCTATAAAAGAATTAGCTTATGAGGGCCTTCTCAATCGTGAGAAAGGAAAAGGAACCTTTGTCTCCCGTCCAAAGTTTAATTATGGTTTTATTCAGCAGTTTTCAACCTTTTATGACGATATGGCGGAGAAAGGTTATCAAGTTCATACCAAAGTATTGAATATTGAAGTGAGGAATGACCTTCCCAATATTGGAAAAATTTTAAATATCGCTGAAAATGATCCTATAATCTGCATTGAACGGATGCGTTATGTTGAAGGAGAACCAATTGTAAAAGTTTCTAATTTTATTCCCTTTTCTCTTTGTCCTGATCTTGTTCATGAAGATCTCACTGATAAATCGCTCTATCGAACTCTCTTTGAAAAATATCATCTCCGGGCTTTTCGAGCAGAAATAACCTTGGAAGCAACAGTAGCCGATAATCTTGATTCAAAAGTTCTGGAAATTCCAGAAGGAGCTCCGGTTATATTTATGAAAAACATCACTTTTACACCAGAGAATACTATTATGGATTATTTTCAATCCCGATTTCGCGGTGATAAGGGGAAAATTAAAGTCGAAGTGTTTTCTAAATAGTTTAACGTTATGTTATAAAGAGTGAGATATAACAGGAGATATCCTCATGCTGCTTTGCAGCACCAGATGACAATGAAAATACTTACCCAGGTATCGTTTCCCCATTCAGAAAAGGGGGTTAGGGGGGATTTGAAAGAATTGAGAAAAAATCGAATCCCGAATCCTCTCCATTTATCCAAAGGGAGAGGAATAAAAAAGACTGAGCTTAAGAGATTGCCACGTCGCACAGAACGCTCCTTGCAATGACGAGTCAGAGTTCCTTCTCCCTTGGTGGGAAAAGACGAGGATGAGGGTGGGTTTTAAACTGTTCACGTTTCACGGTATTTTCAGGATAGAATATTCAAGAAAAAAACAAAGAGGAAAGAGAGGAATAAAACTTGGATAAAGTTAAATTTGTTTTAGTTGGAGCTGGCAGAGCAGGAATGGTTCATGGTCGGAATTTAACGGGTTATATTCCAGAAGCTGAATTGGTAGCAATAGTTGACATTGATGAGAATAAAGCAAGACAATCAGCGGAGGAAGTTGGAGTCAAAAAATACTCAACCAACCTTGATGATATTTTAAAAAAAGAATATATCGATGCCGTATGTATAGGATCGTTGACTTTTACTCATCGAGAGATTGTTGAAAAAGCTGCAGATGCAGGAAAGCATGTTTTTTCTGAAAAACCCTTAGCGCAGAATTCCGAAGAAGCTAAAAAGATTAAAGAAGTTGTAGAGAAGACCGGAATAAAATTTCAAATCGGCTTTATGAGACGATACGATCCAGCAATTCGAAAAGCCTATCAAATGATTCAAGATGGGATAATTGGAGACCTGGTGATGATAAAATCGACCGGTCGAGGTCCAGGTCTTCCTCCAGCCTGGATTTGGGACCGATCGAAGAGCGGTGGGATGTTAGCCGAGGTATCCGCTCATGATATTGATTCGGTTTTATGGTTTACAGGGAAAAAACCAGAAAGAATATATATGGAAGCGAAAAATTTTAAATCACCCCAAGCCAATGAAAAATTCCCAGATTTTTATGACCATTATATTGTAACGATATCTTTCCAAGATGGACCTTTAGGGTTAATTGATGGTGGTTGTCCAGTTGGTTATGCCTACGATGGGAGGATGGAAATCTTAGGTACCAAAGGAATGATTAGGATTGGAACGACTGAGGGGAATGGACCAGTATTAATGACTTTAGATAAAAAAGCCATTTGTGACACTCATGATGCTTGGAGGAACCGCTTTAAAGAAGGTTACTTGGAAGAAATGAAATCATTTATTCGCTGTATACAAAAGGACATAAAACCGGAACCATCAGTAGAAGATGGTTTTCGAGCGGTCCAGGTGGTGGAATATGCCCACCGATCACTCAGCCAACAAAAACCAGTTTATTTTGATGGGGAGTGGTAAAAAATGGCTTATTTGATTGGTTGTGACCTTGGTACAACGGCAACAAAAACGGCTCTTTTTAATGATAAAGGTGAATTGATTGTCGTTGAGAAAGTTGATTCCAATATCATTTATGGCGATGACCGGAGTGTAACCCAGGACCCTTATGAGATGTTTCAATCAGTCATACAATCAGTCAAAAAAGTCATGGAGAAAAGCGGTATTTCACCAGACCAGGTCGAAGCAATAGCCCTTGATGGTCAGATGGCAGGAATAATGGGAGTTGATGCGCAGGGTGAAGCAGCGACTCCTTATGATTCATGGTTGGATTTTCGCTCAGCAGATTATGCAGAAAAAATGAAAAAGGAAGCAGAAGATTTCATTTTCCGTCAAAGTGGCATGGGACCAAGCATCAATCACGGCCCAAAAATTCTATGGTGGAAGCACGAAAGACCAGAAATTTATCGAAAGATTAAAAAATTCACCATTCCTTCAAGCTGGATAACTCAAAAGTTAGCCGGATTGTCTGGTGAAGATACTTTTATGGATTATACCAATATCCACTTTAGCTGTTTTGCTGACCTTCGTAACATTGCTTGGGATAAAGAAATTCTCCAGATATTTGATGTTGAAGAGGATAAATTCCCCCGAATCGTAGAGCCTTGGATGCAAGTTGGTCAGTTGCAGCAACCGTGGGCAAAAGAAATGGGATTGACAGCTGGAATTCCTTTGATAGCAGGTTGTGGTGATCAAGCTGCCAATGCTTTAGGAGCCGGAGTATCTGAACCAGGCATTGCTTTTGATGTAGCCGGAACAGCTTCCTGTTTCAGTTTGTTTGTTGATGAATACAATCCTGACATCAAGTATAAAGCTCTCATGTTCCCTCGATCAGTTTTAAAAGATTTTTATTATCCTATGGCATATATCAATGGTGGGGGAATGGATTTAGAATGGGCAAAAAAAGAACTATTTCGGGAATGGGCTGATTCTCCAGAGGCCTTCAGATTAATGGAACAAGAAGTACAAAAAAATGCTCCAAAACCATCAGGAATTGTATTTATTCCCCACCTGCGGGGAAGGAATTTTCCCACCCAACCCTGGCTAAGAGGAGTTTTTGCTGGTTTTAGTTGGGATCATCGGCGTGAAAATCTTTATCGAACGATATTAGAGGGCATTGCTTTTGAATATGCTTATTATTTAAAAGTTATTCGCGAATTGATACCCACTCTTACCTTTAAAGAGGTTCGAGTCATCGGAGGAGGTGCAAAGTCTCCTCTTTGGAATATGATTAAAGCAAGCATTTTAAAAGTGCCTTATATTGAATTAAACCGTCAGGAGTTTGCTGTTTGGGGCTCAGCTATGATCGCCGGTTATGCGGTGGGGGTATTTCAAGACTTACAAAAAACCTCACTCAATTCGGTTGAAAAGAAAAAAGTTCATTTACCCGATGAAGAATTATCAAAAACGTATGACAAGTTTATACCTTATTATTTAGAAACTATGGATAGAATGAATGAAGTTTTCGAACACTATCGAGAGCTTTTATAAAACGATTATTGCGTCAGTTATTTCTTATACTCAGTGCGGAAAGGAAGGAATGACATGAAACCGTATAATGTCGTAATTAACTTTGAATCAGGGACACTCACTCCCGGTAAACGAATTATTCGCAAGGTCAGCGATGTGAAGAATATGTTTTATGATACCAAAGCCGCTGAAGAATTGATCCAAAATGGTGATCCACTCGTCTATGAAGTGATTTATGCTGACGTGCCAGAAGAGCAAGGGCATCTGGGCCATTGTACTACTATTATTTATCCGGGAAAAATCGGGAATGAGTATTTCTTAACCAAAGGTCATTATCACGAAAAACTCAGTACTGCCGAAATTTACTTTTGTTTACGAGGACAGGGAAGATTAATCATGGAATCCACCGATGGTGACTGTGAAATCCTGGAAATGTTCCCTGGCTCGGCCTCCTATATCCCCCCCTATTGGTCGCACCGAACCATGAATGTTGGTAGTGAGCTACTCATTTTTTATTGTATTTTCCCTGCCGATGCTGGACATGATTACGCTACTATTGAAGAACAAGGCTATCCAAAACTGGTTGTTGAAATAGATGGGAAGGTCTCGGTTATCGATAACCCAAAACGAAAAAATAAATAGGGGGGATTGGATTGAAATTACCCGAAAAAGCCACGCAACCTACCATGTATTTTATTGGTGTGACAACAGAAAAATCTTCTATTATGAAGCTATTCCCCTTATGGGCGAGAGAATTGGGGTTAGATGGGGCTGTTTTGAAGGGAATTGATATTGCCATTCATGCTCCCGAGGAGGATTACCGTCAGGTTGTTCACTTTATTAAAAATGACCCACTTTCTTTGGGGGCTTTAGTAACCACCCATAAAATTGATTTGTACAATGCCTGCAAGGATTTATTTGATTTTCTTGACCCTTATGCCCAAGCATTTGGAGAACTTTCCTCAATTTCTAAGAAAGATGGTCGATTAGCAGGGCATGCTAAAGATCCAATTTCAAGTGGTTTGGCATTGGAAGCTTTTGTACCTGAAAATTATTGGCGTGACCATGGGGGTGAGGTGTTCATTATGGGAGCCGGAGGAAGTGCCCGAGCTATGGCCGCCTATCTCTTTGACAAAAAGCACGGGGTCAATATCCCATCAAAAATGTATGTTGCGAATCGGAGTATGCCACGGCTAGAGACCATGAAGGAAATCATGAGAAAACTCTGTCCCGAAGCACCTATTGAATATCATCATTGTCCAGAAGTAACGGTCAACGATAACATCCTAAAAAAGATGAAACCCTTTTCTCTCATCGTCAACGCAACTGGGTTGGGCAAAGATCGACCAGGGTCACCACTTTCTGATCAATGTGAATTTCCCCAAAATAGTTTAGTATGGGAAATTAATTATCGAGGTGACCTCCTTTTCATGCACCAAGCGCTCCTTCAAAAAGAAAAGAAAAATTTGACCGTTGAAGATGGTTGGATTTATTTTATTCATGGTTGGACACAAGTGATTGCCGAGGTTTTTCATATTGATATTACTGACGATCTATTCAACCGCATTGAAAATATTTCCAATAGTTATCGCTCCTGAGTTCAAAATTATAGAGTATTCAGTTTTGTCATACGTCTAAAAATACTGACTTGAAAGACCATGTTCACTCAAGCCCCTACAAAAGAATAAAAAGATGTAGGGGCTTGATTTGTTGTGCTTGTTTAAGGTAGCGACATGCCATGGTATGTCGAATCTTGGGTTTTCTTTTCATTTTTAACCCCAAAGTGATCTAAGAATCTATTGAGGAAAAAAGGGTTTGAGGGCAGGATATAAAGAACGATAGGTTTGATATTTCTCTCTATAAATCTCAAACCATTGATTTTGAGGATTGACTGGTGAATTATACCGAATCATTTGTTGAATGGCTTCGTTAAAGCTCTGAAAATGACCGCTCCCAACCATAGCCAAGATGGCGGCTCCAGTAGCAGCCTCTTCCTTCACTTGAGTGGTTTGAAGGGGATGCTCAAGGAAAGAAGAAAGTGTCGATCTCCATAGCAGGCTTTTAGCACCACCACCAGCAAAGATGAATTTCTTCCCCTGAATGCCCAATTCTTCAAAAATACTCACTGAATCTTTAATTGCCATACAAACTCCTTCCAAAATAGCCCGAATTATGTCTCCTCGTTGATGAGTGAGATGAAGATTGACAAAAGCGCCTCGAGCTAATGAATCGCGGTGAGGAGTTCTTTCACCAATCAAATAAGGGAGAAAGATCAAACCGTTCGTTCCAGCTTTTCCTCGGGCGGCTTCTTCATCAAGTGTTAAATAGTCGAAAGTGT
>JAAYUT010000228.1 GCA_012517485.1 Candidatus Atribacter fermentans | reverse complement strand
TCCTCCTCCCATGGAGCCGGAAGAAGACTTGGCAGAAGAGAGGCAATCCGACATCTGAACCTGGATGAAAAGCAGAAAAAGATGGGCGGAATCATCGGAAAACCGCAAAAACAAAGTGAACTGGAGGAAGCGCCTGGGGCTTACAAACCGATCGATGTCGTCATGGCCAACCAGACCGACCTGGTCAGGATCATCACAACACTGCAGCCGCTGGCGAATATCAAGGGATAGGACAAAGTGGAGCGTTTGAAATCAGTATTTTTCTTAAAATGACGTTTTTAAATATTTTATCTTAGAAGTAATCTTCTTGAAACAATTATCCCTCAAATAGCCAGAGAAAATAAAAAAACATTAGTAAATGAACGTTGATTTACTTATTAAAGTAGTACCTTAAATTCTTAGGAAGACGTGAGCAACTTGATGTCTCCCTCACATACATATGAGGTATTCTTTTTTTTGCAATTTTTTATTCTTTCTTTTTTACTGATTATTGAGAAATTATTTAGTTTTTTTTATAATTCCTGATAAGATTCGTGAAGTTAAGTTAATATTACAATATATATTATTATTTTCTTATAGTATATATAAGTTGGAGTCATAAATGACAATTGATATTCTCGCTTTTCTGCTCAGTGTGATTGTATTCTGGTTAATCATAATTTTTATTATAGACAGAAGACAGTTTAGAGTACATCACGACATCATAGACAAACAATTAAATGAACAATCCATAACAATTGAAAATTTACATGATTTTTTTTGCAAACAAAATGAGAAGTTTTCTAAAGACCTTCTTCTGGAAAAAGAAAACGCCGAAAAAGAAACTGAAGGAATAAAGATATCAATAGAAAATTTGTATGAAATAACCTTAAGAGAATTTACTGAACATACAAATTTGATTGTTACCACAAAATCCGAATTAAAAGATAGTCAGAAGGGTATTGAGGTGTCTCTTAGGGAATATTCTAAAGATTTAGTAGCAAAAAGTTCCTCAGATTTGAACGGAAAAATCTCTTCCATATTTGCAATAATCAATCAATTAGTTGCTGAAAACAAAGAATTAAAAAAGAAGATTGAGTTCTTTACTGAAATCGAATCCGATTCCAAGCAGTTAAATACAACGGAAAAAAATGCTGATCGTGAATCAATAATTCAGAAGGCGTTGATCGAATTATCAAAAGAAATAAACATTCTTAAGCCTGACAAAAACGGAATAGACACAAGCGGGTCTGAAATACCAACAGAAAGCTTCACAAAAGAGGCTGAAGATAATGATTTGCCTCTTCCGGATGGCTTAGTAAGAACTGTAAATCGAGAAGAATTTAACTCGGACACTGGAACTCTTGATGAGGAACAAAAAAAAGCGTTTCTCCTCATGGAATACTCTAACGAGAATATATTTGTTACTGGAAAAGCTGGAACAGGGAAAAGTTTATTACTCGAAATTTTTGGAAGATTCTCACATAAAAAAATAATCAAGTTAGCACCAACAGGGATTGCAGCACTCAACATTGGGGGAGCAACTCTTCACTCTACATTTGGATACTACAATCTTGAAAATTTAAATTTAGATGACATCGCACAATCCACAATAAGACTTAAACCCGAAAAAAAACTGGTGCTCCAGAATACTGAGCTAATTATCATAGATGAAATATCCATGGTTAGAGCAGATATTTTTGACAAGATAGACATAATATTAAGAATGGTTAACAATAATGATTCACTGTTTGGAGGAAAGCAAATAATAATCTTTGGTGACCTCTTCCAACTTCCACCAATCGCGAAACCACAGGAAAGGAATTATCTCATAGACAGATATGGAGGAATCCACTTCTTCCATTCTAAAGCATATGTAAATGGAAACTTTAGGTTTATAGAATTGACAACAAACCATAGACAGAAGGATGATTATCAGTTCTTCGATGTACTCAACAGAATTCGAAATGGCAAAACATTAGATACTGACATAGATCTTTTGAATAGCAGATTCGTGGCTAATCGTGATGTCCTTCGAAGAGTTGTCACGCTATTCCCGAAAAAAGCACAAGCAGAAAAGGTAAATAGGGATGAGTTAGAAAAAATTGACGCAAGAGAATATACCTATTTGGCGAAAATACAGCTCAATAAAAGAAGTAATCAAACTCCATCCTTGGATAATATTTTTCCCATTTCAAACAATCTAAAACTCAAAAGGGGTGCGCTCGTTATGCTTACAGCCAATGATATAGATAAGAGATGGGTTAATGGGACACTTGCAATTATTAATTCACTTGAAGAAGATAAAGTTGAGATCTCTCTTGATGGTCGTAATTATATAGTTTATCCTCAAGATTTTTCTGAGAAAGAAATTATTTACAAAAACGGTAGATTAGAATATGAAGATGTGCTTGTTGTGAATCAGTATCCGATAATCTTGGCATATGCAATTACAATTCACAAATCCCAAGGGATGACCTACAAAAAAGTTGCGTGTAATCTTGAAAATTGTTTTGAAACAGGCCAAGCATATGTTGCATTATCGAGATGCAGTAGTTTAGATGGGCTATTCATGCTAAACAAAGTAACAATGTCCATAGCTCGTGTTGATAATGATGTAAAAGAATTTTACTTAAATCAAACAAACTCTCAAATAACATAAACTGTTTCTGGATGGTTTGATTTTCAAATGGTATCCCCCAATATAAGTTTTTTGCAAAGTAAAAGTGCGGCAATCCGCATTTTTAGCTTCCGGATGGCTCAAATCTAAAATCTGTAGCAATATTATTTGTCAATCTACATTGACAGTTGCTGACGAAGAAAAAAGAAAACTGGAGACAAATTCGCTGAATCGGATACCAGATTCATTTAAAAAGATTGTCGTTGTCAAGGATGACATAATATCGTTGCATGATGAACAGGGTCTCTTCTATGTCAGAATTAGACAATTCCTGCCGGATGAAGCTGCAATGGATCTTTAAACAGGCAGCTAACCGCTTTTTCCGAACTTTTTCATATAAAAAAGCGTTTGCATCCTGAAATTTGATATAAAAAAAATCCGAACCTTTTACCAGTTCGGATTTTCATTTCACGAGGGGAGGCTAGTGGGGGTCGAACCCACAACCCTCTGATCCACAGTCAGATGCTCCGCCATTGAGCCATAGCCTCCATAGAACGGAATTAGTATA
>JAAYUT010000227.1 GCA_012517485.1 Candidatus Atribacter fermentans | reverse complement strand
GCGGTGGAATTCATAAACTTGGAACTCAATTAAGCCAGCTCATTATCCTTCCAACCCCAGCCGGCAACATCAAAGCTTTGGATAATGATTGGTTTGGGAAATAAGAGAGTTTTTGTTTAGAGAAAAATGAGTGATTTCACTTCAGGCGTCATCCTGATCCCGCTTTTCTTCCCCTTTCTTCCCCTCGCCCCCTTGCGCCCTCTCAGCCTTTTCTCCCCCTCGTCTCCTCCGACTTTTCTCCCCCTCGCCCCCTCAGTATTTAAGGGCGTGAGGATCTTATTTTTCCAAATTTTTTCTGTATCCCAATTCCCTAAATTCAAGAATCAAGACCTGACAGCCAAAGGTTCTTCATTGAGTTGTAATGAGAGATATTATAATTTTTATAATAAGAATATGTAAAAGGAAATATTTATGACTTATAAAATAGCAAAAGCGCTTATTGAAAATGGTCAAATAAAATATATAAATAAAAAATTGCCACCCGGACGGATTATTGTACATATAATTTATGATGAATTAAATCAGATAAACCAAAAGAAAAAAGCACAAGAGATAGTTCATTTAACTGCCGGAATTTATAAAAATATTGACCCAAAAATCGAGTCTTGTTTATTAAGAGAAAATTGGGAAAGAAATGTCGAAAGATAAGTATTTATTCGATACGAACATTCTCATTTATCATACTCAAGGATTTAACCCTGCAGTTGACCTTGTTCTAAAGCATATACAATAAGGTTCCTTTTATATTTCAATTTTAACAAAAATTGAATTTCTGGGGTGGGACAAACATACTTCAGAAGGATACAAGCTTTGTAAAGAACTTATTGATTATGCTGTTATTGTTCCTATCGATGATGATATTGCTGAAAAAGCAAATGATATAAAAAGAAACTCTAAAATAAAATTAATAGATGCGACAATAGCAGCGACCGCAATCATAAATGATTTTTCTTTAATAACAAGAAATACCAACGATTTTAAAGGGATTTCAGAGCTTAAAATTATCAATCCTTTTTGAAATATTCTTCATTTAAAAACATAATTGCTGGTTACCGCTCATTCCCTCCTTGGATGTTTTTTTTTGGGGGGAGGGGATTGTGCAACGTGTGGATTACATCAACTCAATTCGTCATTGCGAGACCTCGTTTTTTGAGGTCGTGGCAATCTCATGAGGTTAATCTTTAATATTTGTTCTCTTATAAACCCGCGGGTATGATAATTCAAGCACCTATAAAAGAATTTAAAAAGTTCGGTCATCCTAAGTCCGCATCTCAAAATTTCTCCAATGAGTTGGGTTAGGGGGTGTGATTTTAATCAGTCATCCTGAGGATTCGTATTTCGAATCCGTGAGGATTTCATCTGACACTGCTGGTGTCATCCTGAGTGGTGCTTTTCCGCGTAAGGATCTCATCTTTTCATCAGTTTCCAGTATCACAATTCCCCACAATTCAAGAATCACAACCTGACCCCCCACATACCTTAAAAGAAATGGTGTATGATTATTTTGAGCCATTGGATATTCCTCCTTTATGAAGATATGGTTTCGAAATCATCCTTCATTTTGGGGTCTCCGGTGGCCTTTTTTCAAGGTACGAAATTTCGAACTTTAGTATATTATCTTTAATTCAATGAGGTAGAATATGGTTTGATTATGGGAATAAAATTTTTGCTCTCAAAATTTAAAAGATCACATGACGGCAAACTAATATTTACAATAATTTTATGGGTATTGTTATCCCGTATTATTATTCATTTGATTGCCTATGCCGGATATCTTTTATTTAAAAATAAATCTCTCTATCTTCTTGATTCATTGAAGATATTCTGGAATAGGTGGGATGCACTCCATTATCTGCACCTAGCCGAAAATTGGTACCATGGAAGTGGCGAAGCTCGTTTTTTAATTGTTTATTATCCCCTTTACCCTCTTACAATCAAATTGATAAAATTTCTGGCTGGAG
>JAAYUT010000032.1 GCA_012517485.1 Candidatus Atribacter fermentans | reverse complement strand
CTTTCCCTTTACAAATCCGGGTTTCATGATGAACTGGAAGTTCATATCTGGGTATGTGATCTTTGCAAAAGGCAGGAATTCTGGCCACATGAAGGCCATGGATGCTAAATTCTGAACCAGAGCGTCCATGGTGGTTGGCATATTGGTACTATCGACCTTGTGGGTAAAGAATATATCGTAGAAGAACTGGAGAGCGTTTTTCGCTTCAGGGGTTTGGAAGTTAAAAACCTGTTTGTCATTGTCCCAGAATTTTCCACCCTGATCGGCAATGTAGCTAATGAAGTACATCGGGTCGTTGCTTTCTTGAAAGCTCAAACCGGCTCGAACCAGGTTACCCTCATCATCATATTGAGATAGTTTTTTAGCATAATCGATTAACTGATCAGTATCAACAAAAGCTTTTTCAATAGCTAATCCAGCTTCATTGAGATGGTCAACATTGACTAAAATCCCAGTATCTCCTGGAGGATCAGGTATTCCAACCGCCCAGATTTGATCATTTAAATTGCACTGCAAATAATATTCTGGATCAAGATTTTGCTTAACCCAATCGGTCGAAGGAAATACTTCTGGAGTTAAAGGTTGGATACTACCAGGGACTGCCCATTCAAGAATAGTTGTTCCCGGAGTAATAAAAAGCTCAGCTCCATTACCAGCAGCTAAGGCAGCTCTCATTTTTGCTACCAAGTCTGCTTGACCCGGTTGTGGCTCTAAAATAACTTCGATATCGGGATTTTTTTCCATAAATACTTTAATTGTGGCGTTACTTCCGTTTACATGGGGATCAAAAGCGAGGCACCAAATAGTAATCTGAGTCTTTCCTAAAGCAACAGAACTCATAAACATTAGAATAAAAAATACCAACAAAATAACGAATCGATTTAATTTCATGAATATTCCTCCTCCTATGAAAAATAATCAAAATCCCAATAAAATTTGAGACCACACTTACTCATTTCAATTATGAACGAAATTGAATATCACCCCCTTTTGTTGAATTAAAAAGAAATTAACCTTTATAAAAACTGTGCACTGTATTTGTCAACGGCAAAATGCATAGTGATCGCATTTTCCACTGGAATATCCATATCCAATAAATTACAGGTCGCGATAACTAAACCATTTCTTGTGCCAACTCTTTTTACTAAATCTTTTATCGCTTGATCGACTTCATATGGGGATCCAAAAGGAAGAAGCTGACTAATATCGATATTGCCAATGAGACAAAGTCGGTCACCGCATTTTTCCTTAATTTGATAAATATCATTACCAGCAGTAGGCTGAAGAGAATGAAGACCATCAATTTCACAATCCAAAAGCATATCAAGTGTATAATTTTGGTTTCCACAGCCATGGAGCACAACTGGCTTTCCTAAATCATGAATTTTTTTCACCACTTCTTTCATAAAAGAGAAATCCATTTCCCAAAGGTCTTTAGGGGATATAAAGGGACCGGTATTATAAGCAAAATCGTTCGAAAGCCAGACACAATCGGCTCCTTCCTGAATTACTTTTTTTGCTAAATTGAAGACATGGTCAAAAAAACGAGCGGTAAAATCCAGAAGTTCTTTTCGATGTTCATAGAGATAAAACATATAATTATTAAAACCCATAAATTGGTTGATTTTAAAAAAACCGGTTTCAATTTGAACAACGACAAAAAAATCGGAATTTTGAACCCATTTGTGGAGATTGTCATATTTAAAATCATCAATCGTAGGAAATTGATAGGTTTTTAAATCTTCTGGTTTTTCAACCGGTTTTTTTAATATTTCATAAGTAAAGGGGGTAGAAATAGCTTCCATACCCCAAACATCTCGATAAATTGGATAGCCTTCTTTTGATTCATCAATTTTAATCCAAGGTTCGCGGGGAAAAACATGAATAAAATCAAATCCTAAAAATTCTCGAGCTTTTTTATGGCACTCAAACTGAAAATCACTCAGTTCTTCAGTCATCCACCTTACTAAGGCATTTTCTTCGGCATTCGGCATTTTTACCTTTAAAATTTTTTGAATTAAAACATCATGAAGCATCTGTTCTCCATGAGGAATACGGTCAACTGGTTGGCATTTGAGGGCAGCTCGCATTCTTTCCTTGTGGTTCATGTTTTTATTCCCTCCTATATAAAATTCCTATTCAATTACAGTGTTGATTGTCTTACCACGACTTGAGTATCGACAGTTTTTTTCCATATAACTTTT
>JAAYUT010000226.1 GCA_012517485.1 Candidatus Atribacter fermentans | reverse complement strand
TTCTGAAGAGAGAGGCATTTTTTTTACCAGATATTAAAAGAATATCATCTATTCCAATTCCATAATTCCACAAATAAGAAAAGCTGACTCATGAGATTGCCACGACCTCAAAAAACGAGGTCTCGCAATGACGACTCAAAGCTCCTTCTTCCTTGATGGGAGAAGGTCAGGATGAGGGTGAAAGCCCAGGATAAAATCCTGGTTGGTTATTCTAAAAGAATTACTTCAAAATAGGCTCCTGAATTTACAGGATAGACATTCATGCTGCATATAGCAGCACCAGTTGAGGATGAAAACCAATATTCGACGTGTTCGTTGTTGTCGCTTCATTAAGTGAGTGTAATACATTGCACCCTTACATTTTTAATTCTTTTGCAGGGGTTTGATTGACAAAGCTTACCATTAGGTTCTAATAATAGAATTCTTTTGAATTAATACATTTTAGAAAATGGACGATTATTATTACATCAATTAGAATATTCTTATCTTTAGGGTTAAATAACCTAAAGTAGAGGTTTTAAAATTAAAAGTTCAAATGACGGAAGAATATCATCATTGTAAGCAAATTTACCCGCAATACGTATTAATAAAAAAATAATGATTAATTACCTGTAATCAGATTGGTCATTTTAAAAGGAGGGATATAAATTGCGGTGTTTTAAAGTTTTAGTGCCTATAATTATTTTTGTTTTAGCAATATTTGCTGAAGGAGGATGTTTCCAAAAGCCGATTTTTGCACCAAACAAAACGACCATCAAGGGACAAATTGTTAGCCAGGTCGTGAATAAACAGAATAAGACAATATCTGAGCTGAAAATTGCAGATGCGGTTGTTCATGTTATCGATCCAATAACCGGCTTAACTATTGCTCAATCAACATCCGACCAGGACGGGTTATATTCTCTTCAAGTGCCACCGGGAGGTCCTTATATTGTTCAAGCCGAAAAAGAAAATCTGAGAATTTCAAAGGTTACTCCTATTATGAAGCAGGGAGAAAGTAAAAGTATACGGCTTATTGATGCTGAATCAACCGCCATTGCTTTACTCTATCAAGAGCTCAATAAGAGGGGGCAGGCTTCTGAAGATGTTAATATGGACCTCTATTCAAAGAACCAGTATTTTTCCGATCTCGTTCATTCTATTAATGTTGCCCTTCTTAGTAATAAAAATCCTACAAAAAATTTAGCTGTTCAAAATTATATGTCATTAATTCTTGCTCAAACTGGAGTCGACGGGCAACTCACTCAGAAAAAAGTTGCTAATGCTCAATCTGCTTTAGTTGCTGATAAAAAAAGCGTATTTTCCTCTTTGAAACTTCGGTTTAATAATCGATCCACAGCCTACGCTTTGGACTTTAGTGAGGACAGTTCTGCCTCAAACACCAATATCACTCTTACTGTTCCCTATGGAACAGATGTTTCCAATTTGGTTGCAACATTTACTGTTTCAGAAGGAGCAACGGTAACAGTTGGAAACGTTATCCAGCAGAGCGGGGTTACTCCCAATGACTTCTCTAAACCGGTAGAATATGTGGTCACGGCTCAGGACGGTGTCACTAAAAAAACATATACCATTACCGTAGTTGTTGCTCCTAATACTGAGTGTGAAATCACGAACATGAATTTAAATTTAGCTGATCAAGAAATTACTGGCATCATCTCAGGTAACAACATTACTTTTACAGTTCCTTTTGGAACCGATGTTTCTAAACTGGTTATGACTTTTAAAGCTTCGGAAGAGGCAACCGTAACAGTTAGGGATGTTGTTCAAGTGAGCGGAATAACACCAAATGACTTTACCAATCCGGTTGAATACGTTGTCACCGCCCAGGATGGAGTTCATAAAAAGGCCTTTACTGTTACTGTGGAAATTGCTCCTAATACTGAATGCGAGCTTATTACTTTTGGTTTTGTTGATCCACCAGTAACGGTGAAGGTAACCGATGAGGAAGGGTCGTTGTCTCAACCCTGATTTAATGATCTAAAATAAACCTTGACTGAAGAAAGGTCTATCCTGAAAATAAATGAGTAAGTAAAAAGTGATAAAACAAAAAAGAGAAAGGCACACCCTCCTGAATCCCCCCTCAATGGGGGAATAATTCAACAATTCCCCTCCGTGGAGGGGTGCCGCTTTTTGGCGGGGAGGGTGCTTTTAATCAGTCATCCTGAGCCCTCGTTTTGTGAGGGCGTGAGGATCTCATTTGACACCACACCCGTCATCCTGAGGCTTCGCTTTTTGAAGCCGTGAGGATCTCATCTTTTAGTTTCTTTCTTTATAAAAACTTTAAAAGGATGAGATTGCCACGTCGCATAAGAAGCTCCTCGCAATGACGGTGTGGGTGGATGAGATTGCCACGTCGCATAGGATGTTCCTCGCAGTGACGGAGATATAAAATTCAAGTCTTCCTAACTCCTTTTTCTAAAAGGAGAAATTCTTTTTCTCTCACCCCTTCGTAGGAAAGGGTCAGGGTGAGGGATTGTGTCATGTTTTAAGAAAAGATTAATCTTGTTTTCTAAATGGTTTAAAAGAATATGAATAACGAAAAAACACCCGAAAAAGACAAGTTTATTCTAACCAATGACAGGATACAGGCGCTTACTGACGGTGTCTTTGCCATTGCCATGACCCTCATGGTTTTAAGTATCGATCTTCCCAAGCCATTAAATGAATTCGATCCCAGTTTACTTGGAAAATATCTAATCAGCCTTAGGCCAGATTTTTTCCATTATGCAATGAGTTTTGTTCTTTTGGCTCTTTTTTGGGTCGATCACCATCAACAATTCTATTACATTAAAAGAATAAATAGGAAAATCCTGTGGATTAATATATTTAATCTTCTTTTTGTGGCTTTATTACCGTTTTCTATCTCTTTAATTGGTGACTATCCTGATCAAACAGTGGCTGCCGTGTTTTTTATTTCAAACCTTTTGATAATTAGTTTTTTTCTTTCTTGGAATTGGTCAACGGCTACATCTCATCCCGATCTCGTTAAACCAATTCTGGATAAAGGTATTATTCATCGTGAAAAAAGGCATCGCCTTATTTTTATTATTATATCTTTAGTATGTTTAGTTCTTGCGTTTGTAATCCCTGAGTGGAGCACCATCCCTTACGTTTTTTCGTTTATTTTCCATTTTTTTATAAAAAATAAAAGTTCAAAAAATTTGAAACATATTGAATAGAGAAGCCCTCGTTCTATTGCGGAATCTTATCCCTTAACCGCACCAGCAGTTAATCCTTCAACCAAGTATTTTTGGAGCATCAAAAAGACAACTAAAACCGGGAGGGTAGCAACGACACTGGCAGCCATCATGTCTTCCCAGCGGACGTCAAATTCTCCCACAAAAGAAAGAACTATGCCGGGAGGGAGAGTCCTCATGGCATCTTGAGACATAAGAGTGAGGGCAAACATAAACTCATCCCAAGCAGAGAGGAATGCAAAGATGCCAATAGCTACAATCCCAGGAGATACCAAAGGAATGACGACTCGCCAAAGGGCACTCATCCGATTACAACCATCGATTAAAGCAGCCTCTTCGAGCTCTATGGGAATTTTATCGAAAAACCCTTTTATCATCCAAATACAGAAAGGCAAAGAAAAACTAGTATAGGCAACAATCAAGCCAGTATAAGAATTTAAAAGCTTTAAACGCATAAACATGATATAAAAGGTAATTAAGAACATTGGGAGAGGAAACATCTGTGTAATAAGGATACTGGTGAAAATACTTTTTCTTCCCCGTCGATGGAAACGAGAAAGCGCGTATCCGGAAAAAATTGCTAATAGAATACAGAATAAAACGGTCGCACTGCACACTATGAGACTGTTTTTAAAATAAGTGAGGAAATTTACCCCTCCAGCTCCAGCTCGAGAGATAAAAATGCGTTGATAGGCAGCAATGGTCGGGTTGCGGGGAATCCAGCGGGGCGGTGTTTCGAAAAGATCGTGATGGTTTTTAAAAGAAGTTGAAACCATCCACGCTATTGGAAATAATACGGCAATAAGTATAATAACGATGATTAGATACTGAGCGGTAGTCGAAATGAGTTGAAGGTTTCGGTAATGTGACATATCAATCGCCTTCCCCGAATTTTAAGGTTTTAATGTAAGTTAGGCTAAAAATCAACATCACTATTAAGGATAACGACCCCATTGCAGCCCCCATCCCCATGTCATAATTCCGAAAGGCAGTTCGGTAGATTTGAATCCCCATGGTCGTCGTTTGGTAAACTGGACCACCCTTGGTAAGGATCCAAATGATGGTAAAATTTTGAAATTCCCAAATAATTTCTAAGATTGTTACGATGATAATAATTTCTTTGAGGCTAGGTAGAATAATATATCGAAGCCGCTGAAAAAAAGTTGCTCCATCAATGGTAGATGCTTCAAAGAGTTCTTTAGGAATAGTCTCAAGACCGGCTAAAAGCATCAGCATAAAGAAGGGAAAGTATTTCCAACTCGTAGCCAGAATGACCGAAGGCATAGCTAAGCTGGGATTAATCAGCCAGGATTGAAATTGGCTGATTAATCCCAGGTCTTTAAGGAGGAAGTTTAAAATACCATACTGGGGATTGAAAATCCAAAGCCATAATAAAGCTACAACGGTTGATGGAATGACCCAAGGGAGAAGAAACAGACTGCGAAAGAGGCTCCGATTTCGGATCGGACCATAGAGTAGAAGAGCAATGAGGAAACCGAAAAAAAAGGAAAACCCGGTAGAACCAAGGCAATAGAGAAAGGTTCGATAAAGGGTTATCCAAAATATTCGATTTCCAAACAACAGCATTTGAAAATTCTGAAGGCCATTGAAAACCATCCCACGGACTGGATCGGTAAGCCGGTAGTAATGAAAACCAAGAATGATCCCATTAATCAAAGGATAGCCAATGGTTAAGATCAAAATGGTAACTGATGGAAAAATGAGAAGGAAATAGAGCCTTTTATCGCTTCGTTTTTTCCCACTTGACATTTCTGTTCTTCCCCCGTCTATTTATTTACATTGAAAGTTCAATATTAATCTGACGAACAGCTTCATCCAAGGCGCTCTGTACATCTCGTCCCATTAAAACAACTTCTTGAACGGCTGCCATGACGATTTCTCCAACCCGACCCCAACGAGGTCCCCAACCAAGTGGTTTTTTCATATATTCAGTTTGGTTGAGTACTTGTCGGACAAAAGGATCGTCCTTATATATCGGATCGTTGAGGAGTGAAATCCTGGTTGGCATGAGACCAGTATCTTGATAATAGGACTTGGTAATAATGGGATCACTGATAAGAAATTCCATGTATTTCCAAGCTGCTTCTTTATTTTTGCTGTCTTTGGATAGGACTAACATGTGAGAACTTGGATTTGAATATCCATAGGGAACATTATCAGGGATGGCGGGACCCTTAGGAATTGGAGTGAGTGCCCAGTCTTTATCGAATTCTTCCTGGCGGGGGTTTAAACCACGCAAAATTCCCCGAATCCAAGGTCCTTCCAACATAAAGCCAAGTTTTTCTTGGGCGAAAATGACTCGAATTTCCCTAATCCCAAGACCTGGATCCATATATTTATTTTTCACTAGACTATTTACCCATTCGACAGTTTCAACCCCAGCAGCATTGTTGAGAATAACCTCTCCTTCTGGATTAAATACCTCGGCTCCAAAGTTCCATAACCAAGGATGTAAATAATCAGCCGAGAATGAATCCTTGGACATATTCAGTTCTATCCCTAAAATGCCTTCTCCCAAACCGGATATAGCTGCAATGGCTTGATTAAAGTCATCCATGGTTGAAGGTGGTTGATCGGGATTGAACCCAGCTTTTTCCAAAAGGACTCGATTATAGCAAAGGAGATTGGGATTATCGTTCCATACTAAAGCATATTGATCTCCCTGAGCTTTTCCCAAATCGATCGAACTCGGGAAAAGGTCTTTTAAAAGTTCTTCAGAAAAATATCCACTTAAAGGTTCTAATCCGCCCATGGCTGCCAATTGTTCTAACCAGATGACATCGACGGTAGTAATATCCGGTGGGTTACCAGCAGCTATCATAATGGCTAATTGATCGGGTGTTTCTTCATAAGGGAGTGGTACGGTTTCAACATCAATATCGGGATGCATCTCTTCAAATTTTTTCTCCGCCTCCTGTAAAACGCTTATTCCTCCAGAAGTAACCTCAGCTGCCATCCAGCTATAAAAGCTCACTGTAGATTTTGCTAAAACCGGGATGGATAGAGCGAAAGTTAACATGAACAGAACCATTATTACTAAAATCCATTGACTTTTATTCATGGTAATTCACCCCTTTTTAAAATATTTTTTAATAAAATATATTACGATATTTATTCCTTATCCCTCCTTTCTTCAAAAGAATTGATAATTTGGTTTATTTCATTAAGAATAGTGTTGGAAAGTTTTTTTTCTGTAATACGATTTAAATAGAAATTGATTTTACGATGTGCAGATAATACGACATCGGTTATTCCGGAATTTAGACAATTTTGATAATGATCCAAAAGAGAAACCGAACTTTTCCAAAATTGATCGCTCCTTAAATGGGTGAGTGTAGATTCTTCAGTCAGGTAATTACCTCGTTGGCCAACCCGGCGAATTTCATCGAGAAATATCATGCTTTGGTTAACTTCCATACCTCTTAAAATTCGTTTTATCTGTCCTATGATTTCAGCATCAAGAATAAGCTGCTCCAGACTGATGGTGAGGCCAGTAGCAAACATCCCAGCATTAACAATCAAATGATTACCGGCTAATGCTGAAATAAAAGCGCTGAAGGTTTTCTCCCAGGCGTTTTGCTCATCGTGAAAATGGGAGTCAGAGTTAGGGGCTGTAGTATGGGAAGGAATTCGGTAAAAAGCAGCCATCTGAGAACCGGCAATTCTTAGAATATGAGTTTCAGGAGTTCCGATAACTGCCATATTTGAACGCATATCATATACTGTCCAAGAACTGGCATACATGACTGGGGTTTTTTCTCGAATCAGTTGAGAAAAGACAATACCCGAGAGACACTCGGCATTATGCATGGTTAAAAGACCTGCTAGAGTATAAGGAGCAGAAGCTCCTGCAATTGGTTCGGGAAGAATGGCAAGGGGAATGCCATTCGAACACACCTCATACAATGCTTCAATCGTTCCTTTTTCCCAAAAAAGCGGGCTAGTTGGGGAAAGCTGACTTATCAAGAAGGGACGGTTCGAAACCTCTCGATTGATTGTTTTGGCCATTTGTATTATGGCTTGATTGATAGAAGCGCTTTCTGATGAATAAAAGAGAGGTTTAGTTGAATTGTTTAGGGCAGCCTTGACAGCATAGAGAAGCGTAGATTCAGCCGGGGTATCCTGCGGCATAACCGGAATGCCAATCAGATCAATTTCATCCAGTTGGTCAGCTATACAAACAAATTTTTCAACATCCTCAACCAAGGAATCTCTTCGGATGCTGGTTTGGTAATCAAGTAAAAAAACTGCATTATGTCCACAAGCAAAAAGAGGGTCTCCTTGTCCAATTCTTTTCCAAGGCTTATTATCAACTGAATAGATATCAAAAGAAGAAGGGACTTGTTTTAAGCAGTCGGTTACCACCGATGAGGGAATCCGGACTATTCCAGAGTTATGATCAACTGGTAACCCTTTTTCGGCCAAGAAATTTAGAATAAAATCACTCAGAACTACTACGCCTTCTTGCTCGAGTATTTCGAGAGTTGCTTCATGGATGAGGTGGATTTCTTCTTGAGACAGTACCTCCAATTGATTCAATTTCAAAGTATTTTTCCCTCCTTTTTATTTTACCTATTTATACCATAAATTTTACTTATATAATCTCCTTTATCCTGAAAATAAGGGAATGGGTAAAAAATTAAACAAAAAGAGAAAGGTACACCCCTCTAAGTCCCTCAATGGGGGAATGAATTCAACAATTCCCCTCCTTGAAGGGGCGCTGTCTTCTGACGGGGAGGGCGCCTTTAATCAGTCATCCTAAGCCCTCGCTTTTTGAGGGCGTGAAGATCTCATCTGACACCAAAGGTGTCATCCTCACGGCATCCGGTCAAAGTCACCGGACTCCTCAGAATGATAGACTCAGTAAATGAGATTGCCACGTCGCATAGGACGCTCCTTGCAATGATGGAACATGGAAAAATTAAATCCCCTAAAACACTTTCTTAAAAGTGAAATTCTTTTTCCCTCGCCCCCTTCGTGAAGAGGGTCAAGGTGAAGGGGGAATTCTTTTCATCCTCATCTGGTGATGAAAGCTGCTTGAACGTTAATTCATATTTTACCTTAAATGGTTTTAGATTATTCATCAAGAAAGTATTCCCGCAGTTTTTCTAATGATTTTTCATCAGAAAGAGATGGCCAGTATTCAAGACCAAAGTAGCCATTGTAATCAGTTTCTTGAATGGCCATAAATATATTTCGATAGTCTAATTCACCATAAAAATGCTCATGACGTCCTGGTACACCAGCGGAATGAAAGTGACCAATTAGCTCAATATTTTCTTGAATGGTTGAGATGATGTTTCCTTCCATGATTTGCATATGGTAAATATCATAGAGAATTTTAATTGAGGGACTATTCACCTGTCGAATGATTTCAAAACCGAGTGCTGTAGAATCTAAGAAATACCCTTTATGGTCAACTTTTGAATTCAATACTTCTAAGCAGACTACAATTCCAGCTTTTTCCGCTAGACTACTGATCGCTTTTAAATTTTTAATGATTTGATTCATTTGTGTCTCTTTACTTTTTCCATCATTTTCACCAGTAAGAACTATAACTCTTTTGGATCCGACCAATTTTAAAAGTTCGAGAGATTCTGAAAAGTGTTGAAGATAGGAGTCAGTATCAGCGTGTAAACGGATATTGCCCCAGGGATCTTTCAGAGTACAGATGCCAATTTTAAGCCCGGTTTTTTGGCAATAGGCAGCGATCCCATTTAGATCTTTTCCA
>JAAYUT010000225.1 GCA_012517485.1 Candidatus Atribacter fermentans | reverse complement strand
TTATTCAAAAACGTCCCCCGAACGTTTTAATGGCAGATTTATGGGAATTTCCAGGAGGGAAAATAAATCAAGGAGAAAAACCCGAGAATGCTTTGATTCGGGAATTTCAAGAAGAGCTTCAATTCAATATTCAAGTCGGAAATAAAATCGTTACTTTAAAGCATGGATATACCAACTTTTCAGTAACTCTTCATGCCTATTTGTGTCAATTAATTCCCGAAGAACAGTTACCGATTCTTCATTTCGCTTCTGAATACCGTTGGGTCAAACCCCAAGATCTTTCTAATTTCACATTTCCTTCTGCGAACCGTCGTTTGATTAATATATTGACCGAACACTCTCTTTTTTAGTTCTATAATTGGGAAAGGAGGGTTTTTGATTGATATCAACTGATTAAGAAGTTTATCAAGCTGAAGTATTAAAAAGTGAATCTTTTCATAAAATAAAGCGTAAAAAATTTTAATATGTAAATATTCATAGTTGCTGCTTTATATAAATAATAAATTTTAGTTTAAAGAATTTTTTAAAGGGAGGGAAATGAATGTATAAAACGCTTCTTATGGTTTATTCGTGGCTTTTGTTAATTATGGGTATTTTAGGAGCAATTCCGGGTATTGGATTGGGGACTGAACCGATCTGGCATGCCGTTTTAAAAATAATTTTAGGATTAATCGGTGTTTTGGTTACTTTTAGGAAAGAAAAATCGTAAAATTTAGGATTTTTTAAGAAATCAATCATAAAGCCGGTCTGAATTCAGACCGGCTTTATGATTGATGAACGACCTTTGCAATTGCTTGTATATGTTTTTCAGTGGAACCGCAGCATCCCCCTATTATGTTAATATTCAGGTTCAGGAGTTCTCGAGTACCTTCAGCGAAATCTTCGGGTGTTTCGGTGTAAAAGACCTGGTCATCTTGAACTTTCGGAATTCCAGCATTGGGTTTACATAAAAGATATCCAGGATAATAGGTTCGATAAATTCCTGCAATTTTTATCATCTGCTTCATGCCCGTGCCGCAATTGGCGCCTAAAGCGGTGATTGGGTAGGATTGAAAAATTTGAACAATTTTTTCAGGTGTTTCACCCATTAAAGTGGTAAACTGCCCATCTTCTCGAGGTTCAAAAGTAAAGCTGGAAATAACCTCTCCCCCAAGTTCTAAAATAGTTTCAGTAGCTATCAATGACTCGATTGAGGAAATAAAGGTCTCCAAATTAAAAATTGTAACTCCTTCGGAAAGCAGTATTTCTACTTGTTCTTTAAAAACCTCCTGAACGTCTTTTTTTGTCAGATCACCATAAGGTTCAATAAAATCTCCTACCGGTCCCAATGATCCACAAAGGAGCGTGTTAGAATTGAGAGCTTCACGAGCAATTTTAACAGCTTGACGATTGATTTCAATGATTTTTCCCTCTAAGCCATATTTTTTTAGACGTAAACGATTTGATCCAAAGGTATTGGTTTGAACGATATCTGAACCTGCTTCCACATAACTACGAATGATTTCGTAGACATTGTTGGGATGTGAAATATTCCACTCATCGGGAATATGACCGGCTGGTAATCCAGCTTTTTGCAACCGTGTTCCCATGGCTCCATCAAATACTAATTTTTTCTTTGCTAACAAATCTTTAAGCATAATACTTCTCCTCGTTGAAAGGATTAACATTGAACTCACAAAATAAGATAAGGGATATTATTAACTAATAATAAGAATAAATCAATAAAAAGTTAGAATTTTTGTAGTTCAGTGATTATCTCATTAATATCAGGTCTTTCTTTAGTTGGATAGATTTTAAACCATCGAATGATACTTTCTTCATCAATGATGATGGTGGCTCGTTCTGAAGAACCTTCGACCCCTCGAAATATACCATAAGCAATTGCAACTGCACCATGTGGCCAGAAATCTGCCAAAAGGGAGGTATCTTTAATCCCAATGTCTTTGGCCCAGGCATGTTTGGAAGGTTGAGGGTCGACGCTTATTCCCAGAGCAATAGTATTTAATCGGATAAAGTCTTCTTTATGGGTTTCTAAATCCTGCATTTGATAAGTGCAAATTCGAGTGAAAGCTAAAGGATGAAAGGCAAGAATAACCTTTTTCCCATTGAGTTTTCTTAAATTTACCAGTTCGCCATGTTGATTTTTCAGGGTGAAATCGGGAGCAATTGTTCCGACTTGAATTGAGTTGTACACGGGTACACCTCCTCTTTTTCTATTAATTTTATAATCAATGAATCAAATTGGTAAGGGATTATTCATTTTTTTATCACCTTGATATTAAAAAAAGAGAAATAATAAATCTCATTGACTTGAATATTAGAAAGTTTTCTCTATAAATTGGAATTATGCATTTTCTTTATCATTTTTGGTACAATAGCTTTGGAATATGTTCAAAAAAGAGAGTAATATATCAGATAAAAAAATTATCAGTTTCAAAAGATGAGTAAAGACTTATAAGTATGTAAGAAATATTAATGGAGGTGTTGAAATGTATTTATTGGGAACAGATATAGGAACTCAAGGAACAAAATCCGTTCTGGTTAATGAAAAAGGCGAATTAATCAGCGAAGGTTTTAAGGAATATGGAGTTATTACTCCCAGACCTTCCTGGGCGGAACAATGGCCAGACATTTGGTTGGATGCGGTAGTTGAGACACTGGCGGAATGCGTGAGAAAGTCAGGTGTCAAACCATCTGAAATCGCAGGAGTTGCCATCAGTGGCCTTTATGGTGGTTCAGGAGTGCCAGTCGATAAAGATCTAAATCCACTTCGTCCTTGTTTAATTTGGATGGATCGACGGGCTCGTTATGAGACCCAATGGGTGAAAGATAATGTTCCCAAAGAAACCATATTTGGAATTACCGGGAATTATGTTGATTCATATTTTGGTTTTACAAAAATGATGTGGATTCGGAATAACGAACCGGAAATTTGGAATAAGATTTATCA
>JAAYUT010000224.1 GCA_012517485.1 Candidatus Atribacter fermentans | reverse complement strand
GTTTGTCTTTTACCTCTCCCCTTAGAGTCACCCCGGGAACGATTATTTTGCCCACTATATTCATCTCTAAGTAGTTTAAACTTATCTCAAAGAAGTCAATAACCGGATTTACACTTTTCATATCTTGTTCTTCAAAGGGGATCACAATAATCGCATGTTTCCCTTTGATTTTGGGTCGATTTAGAGGACAATTATAATAAACAAAACGATCAATAAACCCTTTCATTAAAGCAGTTGGCCCATACCAATAAACCGGTGTTCCAAAAACCATAACCTGGCTTTCCAGAATTTTTTGATAAATGAAATTCATATCATCTTGCTTCACACAACTTCCGGTTTTCCAACAGGCATGACACCCAATACATTCTTCAATGTGTAAATCATTGAGAAATACCGTATCTTGCACAAATCCCTGGCTTTCAGCTCCTGATAGAATTTGCGACACCAATACATGAGTATTTCCTTTTTTACGAGGACTTCCAATGACTCCCAGTATCTTTTTCATATCCCTCTCCACGGATTTAAATGGTTTTTTCTTTAAATAACAAAGAATTTAAATGAAATAATCATTGATAATTTAATAAATACGATAAAATTATTATTCTATTTTTAATAATAGGGTAATTAATCTCAAGAAAAGAATGAGATTGAACAAAATAATATTTTGTCCAGCAGGCAAAATGTTCTTTTAAAAAAAATAAGAGAATTATTGATACCAGGAAGTCTCGTCTTGACTTTCAAATAAACATATTCTGGTATTTGGAAGAATTGAAAGTTAAGGAGGTGATCACCCTTATTCCCCAATTTTAACCAATTAAGTTAATAGAAATAACTTGCTTAAAAAATTCGACTCTTTTTTTACTTAAATATCTTTTTTTATTTGTTACTATTTTTTATTTTCTCAAATGCAAAAAAAGAATTACTTTCTTACAAAGTATAAGATATTTGATCTAATTCATTTTTCCAATAATTAATGCTTTCCGACCAATCATTGATCACCTTCTGATCATCTTCCTCAAAAACATGGTTGATTTCAAGCATTAAGGTAATATTTTGAGCTCCGGATTTTTTTAATGCATCAAACAAGAGGTTGGGTTTAATTATACCTTGCTGATTTAATTCAGATGTAAAGGGCCAATGACTATCATTTTTCCCATCAGTTTGTTGCAAATGAATGATGGGTGAATATTTCCCAAGTTCAATAATCCAAGAATATGGATCTCGATCTGCTCCTTTCGTATCTCTCGCACATGCATGGCCAGTATCAAGACAAAACAATATTGGTATTGAGGCGTTTTTATTGGCTTCTTGATAAAAATACCTGGCTTCTTCAATAGTGTGAGAAAGCTCTCGCGCCAATGGGGTTGGTTCCCATAAGAAATATTTTAATCCATAACATTTAGCTACTTCTGTTATATAACTTAATGAATCAAATAAATTTTGTTTGAGAAATTGACGACGATTTTGATCTTGATAATCTTTAACTGTTAATGCTCCAAAAGCCCCTCCAATCCCTTCTGCACCCATTTCTGCCGAAGCACAAATTGCTTTCTCAACCCAGTAGATTGCTTTATTTCTGAAACCATTATCAGGATGAAGGAGATGATTAAATGAATAAGCCGAAAGCCCAGTAAAAGTACTATTGATTTTTATATCAAAATTTTTTGTTATCTCTCGAATTTTCTTATATTCTTTTAGATGAAATTGATCATTGATTATTGGATCTAATAAATCAAAACTAAACTGAACATTTTTTACCTTAAAATCCTCTGCAACAATTTGGCACCATTTTTCTGTTTCGGTCCATCTTTTTACTGCAAAACAATTATTAACACCTAATTCTATCTTCATTGCTCTCTCTCCTTTTAATAATTTAAATTTTGACTTATTTAACAGCACCTAAGGTCAATCCACGTACGATATATCTTTGGGCAAACAAAGATAAAATTATAGGTGGAATAAGTGCTACAAGTGTTCGTACAGCAACATACCAAAACATAATTCCTCTGCCCCATTTTGCTCCGGATACAAGGAGTGGAATTGTCGTTGATTTCTCATAGGTTAAAGTCAATGCAAAAATAAATTCGTTCCAAGAAAAAGCAAAACATATAAGTCCAGCCGAAACTATCGCAGGTAATGCTAAGGGAAAAGTAATACGAAAAATTGTTTTCCATCGAGAGCAACCATCTACCATTGCTTGTTCCTCAATTTCTTTTGGCAAACCTAAAATAATATCTCGAGTTAAAAGAACAGCTAAAGGAAGATTAAACATGGTATGAGCAAATATTAATCCAAGCTGATGATCAACTAAACCAAATGAACGAATGATTAGAAAAAAAGGAATTATTATTACTGCTGGCGGAAGAATGATTTGTGAGAAAATAAATGTAGTTAGGTCTTTATTTTTCATAGGACCTATTTTTAATTTAAAACGAGCTAACGAATAACCAGCACAAAACCCAATTGTTAAGGCTATTAGAGTACTTATCCCGGCAACAATAAAACTATTTGATAAAGATTTAATATATTCTGGTCTGGCATCGGTTAATTCTACCCTCCAATGTCTAATAGTAGGCTGAAATTGTAAATAAGGTATAAAAGTAGGGAGAAAAGCTTCTAATTCGATCTTAACTGATGTTATGGCTGTCCAAAATATTGGAAAAAGTGCACAAATTGCAGCAATTATTAATACAATATAAATAAAAAAGCTTATAATTCCTTTTTTCCTTCTTGTCAAAACTAAGGATTCAATCATTTACTCACCCTCTAAAGTATAAATTTCTCTAACTCTTGATATAAGGTTCGAGCAAATTAGTAAAACAACAATCAGGAAAAGATACGATAATGCGGAAGCATATCCGACATCTAAATATTTTAACCCGGTTCTAAAAACAAATATTGAATATACTTCACTACTAAGACCTGGCCCACCTTCTGTTAAATTAAAAGGAATATCAAATACTTTTAAAGAATAAACGAGTTTAAAAAGAAAAGTTGTTAACATGACAGGTTTTAACATTGGTATAGTTATGTATTTAAAGTTTTGCCATCTCGTAGCACCATCAACTAAAGCAGCTTCTTGGGGTTCTTCAGGAAGAGATTGTAAACCAGCTGTAAGAACCAAAAAAGTAAACGATACCCATTGCCAGACATTTAAAAGAATACAGGTAAAAATCGCAAGAGTAGGACTGGATAGCCATGGAATACGGCTTAAACGTAGATAGTTCATCAATACTGTATTTATAATACCATTTTCTTCACTAAATAAAATTAATCCCATATAGCTCACAGCAACAGGACAAGCAAACAAAGGAATAGTGAAAATAAAACGAAAAAATCTCTGCCCCTTTATTTTCCTATTTAAAAGGAGAGCTAAACCAAAACCAATAAAGAACTCTAATACTACTGTCAAAACTACAAAAATAATAGTAACTCTAAGATCATTCCAAAAACGTGGATCTGTAAAAGCTCTAATAAAATTTTCGAAACCAACAAATTTAAAACCACTTAGTTTTTCTTTATAGAAGGATAATCGAAGGGAATATACAAGAGGATAAAAGGTAAAAACAGCGATCCAAATTAAAACCGGTAACATGAGGATATTTTTTACATTCTTTTCTTTATTGATGAAGTTCGTTAATTTCATAACACCCCTCCTGTAGTATGGGTATTCGCTCATTATCGAGCGAATACCCAGTTTATTTTTCTTGAAAGGGTATTACTTTTTCAATTCAGCGCTTGGATTTGGAGCTGGCATTCCATATGCCAAAGAATCCTGATACCATTGCTTCATTTCTTCTTTTCCTTTATCGTTAACTATTCTGACCAAATCATTGTAAATTGCTTCCTGAGTTTCTTCGGCAGTTTTTTGATCAGATAAGTATTCTCCAAGATGGATTTCAAAACTATTTAACATTTCTGAAGCTCCAGGAATACGGAAATATGGAATCCAAGCATCCATTTCATAATAATTTTTCCAATATGCTCCTAATGACTGAGATATGTCTTCTCGATCAACTCCCATTTTTACAAACTCATCTAAGTCACCGGTTCCGTAACCATTGCTGACTTCTGGCGGGAAATCATAAATCATGCCAGGATCTATTCCGGTCCAACCCATCAAAGTGATAGGTTGCTTCACTTCTTTGCTTGCTAAATATGAGAATAAGTGATAGGTTGCTTCTTTATTTTTCGAGAACTTCGAGATCACCCCATGCCATGATGCACCATGAATATTACCAATTCGATTTGGTTTATCGAGTTTTTTCCATTGATTTGTTTCACGATCAAAGACTTCTAAGCTTCCTGGATTAGGCGAACAAATAAGCTGACCTCTTACCTGAGATCGGTTTGTATCTTGCGATAGTGTAGCTAAATCTCCACAATTCATGGTTAATGCACACCGTCTTCTCATAAAGAGATCCCATTGCTCGGTTAAACCCCAAGAAAGTGAAGCTTTTGGAGCGCATTTATATAGCTCTTTAAACATTTCTAAAGCTTTTCTATATCCCTCAGTTTTCACTAAAGGTTCCATTGTTTCAGGGTCAAATAAAATTACATTATGATATCGATCAACATTTGGTCCTGGCATTAAAACATAAGCTCCTGCAATACTTAAGAACCACATTCCAACTTCAACGCCGGAGAATAATGTTACAAATCCATAATCTCCTTCTCCATCTCCATCAAGATCTTTACCAGTAAAGTAACGAGAAATGTCTAAAGCTTGCTCCCAGGTTTCTGGTAGTTTTAAATCATAGCCATATTGCTCTTTGAATGCTTTTTGATGATTGGGATCATTGAAGAGGTCTTTGCGGGCATAAATTATCTCAGCATCGGTATCAAATGAACAGCCGTAATATTTCCCTCCCCATTGAATGAGTTGACGGCTTGCTGGATTCTGATCCATGGGATCCCATTTTGGAAACTTTGGATCTTTCATGTAATCATCGATAGGGATTATGTAATTACCTGCAATCAAATCCCCATAAAAGAAACTCGACATGACAAAACCATCATATACTCCTGCTCCGGATCGTAAATCGGTAAAAATTTTCTCATACATTTGGGGAAATGGTATTTCAGTTATGTTGAGAGTTGCTCCTGTGAGTTCTTGCCATTGATCTCTTATATGGTATAAAGCACCTGAAATAGCACCCTTTGCTCCACCTGCATAAGTTGCGATATTGATAGAAACACCTTGGTATGGCTTGTCTTGGGCAAAGACATTAAAATTAAGTAAAACTAACACTACCACAATTACACACACCAAAAACAAATTGATCCGTTTCATTCCTTCTTAACCCTCCTTCATTGAAATTATTAAAAAATTAATGACTAAAAAATTAGAAAATTCACCTCCCTTCTTTGTTTTAATTTTTTTTAATAATTTTGAGTGTGCATAATCGCATAGCTCATATTTTAATGAAGATACAGTTAGAAGAATTATCTAATTTAGCCACTGCTATTTATTTTAAAAAAACTCATACAAGCTTCATAACTTTCGAAATTGACTTGTTACAATATTATATATTTTCATAATAAAATGTAAACAGACCTTTCTATAGAAAATTTGAGAATTAATAGAGATTTTATAGTTATAAGAGAATAAAATTATGTTTTATTTTTTTCCATTTTTCCCATAAACTCAATCGTTCTATCCTTTAAAATAAATGAATGGGTAAAAAATTGAACAAAAAAAGAAAGGCACACCCCCCTTAAATCCCCCCTCAATGGGGGAATAGATTCAACAATTCCCCTCCGTGGAGGAGTGCCGCTGTACGGGGGGAGTGTGCCTTTCATCAGTCATCCTAAGCGGTACTTCCCCTTGTGAGGATCTCATCTGACACTGAAGATGTCATCCTGAGGCTTCGTATT
>JAAYUT010000223.1 GCA_012517485.1 Candidatus Atribacter fermentans | reverse complement strand
CCAAACTCGATATGCTCGTGATTGTCGCTATATTAAGTGAGTGCAATACATTGTCACCCCCTACATTTTTTATTCTTTTGTAGGGGCTTGATTTATTAAGCCCATGAATTTTTAAAATAGAAACAAAAGGCACCCCCCGCTAAGCGGAACCCCTCCAAGGAGGGGAATTGCTGAATATATTCCTCCATTGAGGGGAGATTCAGGGGGGTGTGCCTTTATCTTATTGTTTAATTTTTTACCCATTCCTTTATTTATAGGATAGACCCTCATGCTGATTATGCAGCACCAATTGATGATGAAAACATTATTCAGAAATCAATTTCCCCCTTTCAAAAAGGGGGTTAGGGGGATTTGAAATTCTTCCTGCTCTGTCATTGCGAGGAGCGCAGCGACGTGGCAATCTCTTTGAGCCATTCTTTCCTTCTGAGGAGGAAGGCGTTTTTTTACCGGACATGATAAGAATCTCATTTATTCAAATTCCACAATTCAACAAATAAGAAAAGTGGACTCATGAGATTGCCACGACCTCAAAAAACGAGGTCTCGCAATGACGACTAAAAGTTCCTTCTCTCTTGATGGGAGAAGGTCAGGATGAGGGTGAAAGCCCAGGATGAGACCCTGGTTGGTTGTTCTATATGAGTGCCTTTAAAAAATCGTTCATGGGTTTTTCAGAGTAGATAATTAATCACTAGAATAATTCACTAATGTGATCAATGAATTAAACAACATTTATTGGCACAACTGTATTTGAATGTCTATTATTTCCGAATGATTTCAATATCTTGGCGAACACTATTTTCTTCTGAATCATAAACTTCGATAGATATTAAGTTTTTCCCTTTGTTTAATGGTATCTCTACGCGGAGTTGATAAATCTCATTGGCTAACCATCTAATGTCTTGTTTTAAAACTCTCTTTCCATTCAAATAGACTCTTTCAATATTTCCTTTCAGATCAGCAACTAAAATTATTTTAGAAGAGGAAACGACAGTTCCAGGAAGGGGTGCAACAATTTCTATTGAAAGCGGTGAAAAAACATCTATTTTTGGAGGTTTTATTTCTTCAACCAATAACTTTTCGTAAGTTTTCACAAATGCTGACCTTTCACCAAAATCCTGACCTCCACCAAAAACAAAAATTGTACCATCAAACGTAGCCGCTCCAAAACCCCAACGTGGGGTATTCATTGGAGTAACTGAATCCCAAGTCTCATTTTGAATATCATAGACATCCACCGAAGCCAAATTACCAACATCATCATTATAACCACCTATTATATAAATCTTTTCCCCAACAAGAACAGCTTGACAATTTTCCCTTGGCGTTGGTAAATGAGCCCCTTTAGTCCAAGAATTAATCCTGGTATTTAATATATAAAGGGTATCAAGAATTTTTCCACTTTCATCAACCCCACCAAAAATAAAAATTTTATCTTTAAAAGAGGCAATCCCAAAATTATATAAGCTTTCTTTCAAAGTTGGCCCCAATGACCATTCATCTTGAATTGGATCATAAATTTCAACGGCATTGGTGTTATGAAAATCAACTGTACGTCCACCAATTACATAAATTTTATCATTGGATACTGCACTCTCCATCCATCCCCTTCGAGAAGGGAGTGGTTTCCCCTTGCTCCAAGTATTTCTTTCGGGATCATATATTTCAACGGTGTTCATAAAAAACCGACCATCTTCTCGGTATCCTCCGATGACATATATTTTCTCCTGATAGACTGAAGCGGCAAAATTTGTTTTCTTTTCCTTCATAGGGTTCACTGATATCCAAGCATTGCTTCTGGGATCATACACATCTACTAAATTAGTAATACCCTTTTCTGCAGATAAACCACCAAGAAGATAAATTTTCCCATTCAATTCAACCGCCTTAAAATTAACTCTTCCGTTAAGAGGAATAGTCCCCATTTGAACCCACTTTTCTGAAGTGAGACCATAAAAAGGAAGGGTTAAAATGAAAAAAAATAATATCCAGAATAGCCACCCTCTCATTTTCATTGGAATTAAACCTCCCGAAACCAATGGGCTTTTAGAAAAACTTTTTCTTCTGGTACTATTCATTTATTAAAATCCGCTAATAGTATTTCATTTAATCAAATTGTGGCAAGGCATCCTGAACTTGTGGTGTTTGTTGAATGCTTGGTTGGTCAAATTGAGGAAGGCCGGTCTGAGGGGTTTGCTCTGGAATGAATGGAAGTTGTTGTTCTGGCACTAAAGGTGTTGGTTGTTGGAAAGGTTGTTGTTGTTGGAAAGGTTGTTGTTGGAAAGGTTGTTGTTGTTGGAAAGGTGTTGGTTGAACTGCCATGAAACTAAATGAACCTAAAACTTGACTAAACAAAGATTGATATTGCTGATATTTGTTGGCATCGGAAGTACATTGAAGAATATAAGCTT
>JAAYUT010000222.1 GCA_012517485.1 Candidatus Atribacter fermentans | reverse complement strand
GTCATTGCGAGGAGCGTTTGGTGCGACGTGGCAATCTCATCCTTTAAAGCATTTATGAAGAAGAAAATATAAAAGATGAGATCCTCACGCGGGAAAGCACCGCTCAGGATGACACCTTCGGTGTCAGATGAGATCCTCACGGCTTCTGAATACGAAGCCTCAGGATGACGGATGAAAGGCACCCTCCCCGCCGCGAAAGCGGCAACCCCTCCAAGGAGGGGAATTGTTGAACTCATCCCCCCATTGAGGGTGGGATTCAAGGGGATTTGAATTTTTTCCTATTCCTTTATTGCGAGGAGCGTTTGGTGCGACGTGGCAATCTCATCCGACCTCTCCGTCATTGCGAGGAGCGTTTGGTGCAAAGTGGCAATCTCATCCTCTAAAGTTTTTAAAAAATTATCACTTTCAAAAAAGGCTTTTTTATTTAATAAATATTATTCATTATCATCATTCAAAATAACCTTATACGGGCTTTATTTAAGGAGGAGGAACTTTATGAAAAAAAAGAAGGTAATTGAAGGGATTTTGTTTACCCTTCTCATTATAATGATTACTTTTTCTGGCTGTGATTGGTTCGGTAAGGGACTATTTAATATTTTAGACCCAGAAGCGGAAGTAAAGATGTATTATTTAATGAATGAGTCAACCGACGTAGGCGAGGAAGAAGAGTTCAGTTTGTTGAGCAGTATGACCTTCGATCTCGTTGTTTATCCTCTCAACGAAATTGGCTTTACCATTAACAGCTTGGAATATCGTTATTATTCTGATGGTGTATTAATTCCGGAACTTTCTAAAGATTTTGCAACCAGTTATTACATCCCACCTAATAATCCCTATAACCCATACCCATCTCCTGGCACCTCGAGCATAAATATTCCTTCACCTGTTGAAAGCAGTCATTATGTTTTTCAAGATATCCCTCTTATGTTTCAGGATGGCATTGATTACCTCTGGAAACATTATGAATTGAAAAATATCACGCTGACCCTCACGGCGATTATCGAAGATGATGCCCGTCATGCTATCGTAAAACCGGTGATCCAGAACTTCCCCGTTTTGCAGATGGGCGAGGATTTTGAGCCACCAGAAGTGGAAATTCTCCCAAAAGAAAACATCGAAGTTCCTGCTGGTTCTACTGTGGTTCTAATAGCCCAGGCAAAGGATAATTACATGATCAAAAGCTATAAATGGATGGTAAGTGGGGGTGGAGGATGTAGTATGTGTGGAGGAGGATCGTCGTTCAGCAGCGAAGGACAAGTTTTCTCTCGAACCTTCTCGGATCCTGGAAATTATTCTGTTGTGGTTGAGGTCTGTGACTTTGCCGGAAACTGTTCCTATGCTGCAAAGACAATTACTATAACTGGTGAGATCTAAATTACATAGATCATCACATTAAATTTTGAAACAATTTAAAAGGTTTAAATTTAAAGGGGCGCATTAAATTTGCGCCCCTTTATTCATGTGTATTTTAATGTGGTTTGTTTTATCAAGTCACTCTCATTTTCTTCATTGCGAGAAGCGTCCTAAACGACGTGGCAATCTCTGCCACCCAATCTGTCATTCTGAGGAGTCTTTTGATTTTGACCGGACGACGTGAGAATCTCATCCTTTCCAATTCTATGATTCTACAATTCTACAAATAATTAAAGATGGTTCAAGAGATTGCCACGACCTCAAAAAACGAGGTCTCGCAATGACGAATAAATTCCCCTCCTCCGGAGGGGCAAGGGAAAAAGAATTTCCCCCTTTCGCATAAGGAATAAGGGGGATTTGAGTTTTTTAACTGCTCCGTCATTGCGAGGAACGAAGTGACGTGGCAATCTCATTTAACAATTTTTTCTTATTCTGAGTAGTCCGGTATCTTTCACATGCCTATTTGAAAACCCTATCTACTTTCGCTCTTTCGTTTTTTACTTCTCCTTCTATCCGTCATTGCGAGGAACGAAGTGACGTGGCAATCTCTATCTAAATAATTCTTCATATAAATCATTCCAATAGGGATTCAGAGCATTAATGAGGACTTACTTCTTTTTTCTTGGCCATGACTTGATTTGTTTTTCTCGATTGATAGCAGTTTCAATATCATCATATATTTCGTAATAGACTAATTTATTCAGGTTATATTTTTTAGTAAAACCATCGATGACTTTATTTTTATGTTCCCAAACTCGTTTTATCAGATTACTGGTAACACCAAGGTATAAAACTTTATTCCAGCGATTGCTCATGAAATAAACATAGGCCTTCTTTTCCATAGTCTCTGGGTTTCAATTTTTCATTGAGAGATTGCCACAACCTCAAAAAACGAGGTCTCGCAATGACACGAATAAAGGATTGTGTTTGGTAGGCTATTCTGCAAAAATCGAATCCCTCTCAATCTCCCTTTAACCAAAGGGAGAAGTTTTTCTTTTTTTTCCGATTTCATGGTTTTCCGTAGCTCACGGCTCACTCCTCAAGGTTCACGGTTCACAGTTTTTTATTATGAGATTGCCACGACCTCAAAAAACGAGGTCTCGCAATGACGAGTAAATTTATTTATTAGATCCTTACGCTGGAAAACATCGCTAAGGATGATAAAAATTGCTCACTCCCCACTATTTTACTGATGTTGGACTAACTCGGCGCCGACCATCAAGCTAACCACTTCATCGGGATTGGTTTCCTTGACCATCAACTCACCTACTTTTTCTCCTCGACGCAAAATCACTAATCGATGAGCTACTTGGAAAACATCATAAAGTTGATGACTGATGATAATAATCCCAACTCCCTGAGCGCTTAATGTCCTCACCAAATCAAGGACCTTCCGCTGTTCGGCAACTCCTAAAGCAGCGGTTGGCTCATCCATAATCAAAAGTTTAGCATTCCAATAAATGGAACGAGAAATCGCTACCGACTGACGTTGACCACCGGAAAGCATCTTAATTTTATTTTTTAACGAAGGAATTTCGATCCCCAATTTATCAAGTACCTTTTTCGATTCCTGGTACATGTAATCGTGATCTAAAACGTCAATTAATCCCAAGGCTTTTTTGAGTTTTTCCCGCCCCAAAAAAATGTTGGAATAGACATTGAGGTTTTCTGCTAAGGCTAAGTCTTGATAAATCGTTTCAATTCCCAAACGAATAGCATCCATGGGATTCCCAATTTTCACTTCTTTTCCCTGGAATATGACTTGACCTTCATCCTGATGATAAACGCCTGATACCACCTTGATCAAAGTCGATTTTCCAGCTCCATTGTCTCCTAAAAGCCCAACTACTTCCCCGGGCGCAACCTCCATGGAGACTTTATTGACCGCTACCAATCCACCAAAACGTTTGACAATATCTTTAACTTCCAAAACCGGTGTCTTTTGTTCAATCATATTGTTTAATCTCCCTTTCTGACCAGTTCAGGAAAAAATTGATCGATGAGAACTGCTAAGATGAGAATCACGCCAACATAAATATATTTATTAAAGGTTGGGATTCCCAAATTGACCATTCCCGTCTCCAGCACTCCGATAATGAATGTTCCAACAATCGTCCCAATCATCCCTCCTGTCCCACCATAAAGGCTTGCGCCACCGATAACTACCGCAGCAACCGAGTCGAGCATTCGGACTGAACCAGCATCAGCTCTGCCGTTGACAAAGCGAAGGACATACATGATACCCCCCAGTGAGGCAAAAAACGATGAAATCATATAAATTTTTATTAAATGCCAATCGACATTAATTCCGGCTCTCTGAGCAGCATCGATATTTCCCCCGATAGCAAAGGTATGTTGACCAAATTGCGTTCGGTTGAGAACAAACCAAAAAATTAAAATGATCAGCAATGAAATGATGAAGATGTTGGGAATGAAAGAGATTAATTCCCTGATCTCCGCTCGAGCCAAACCGGCCGGCTGCCGGAACCAGCTCAGAAACTTACCAGGAAGATAATAGAGAAGATAGCCATTCCCAAAATCACCTACCCCTGGGGGAAGATTGGTAATCGGAACATTGTAACTGATGATTTCAGAAAAACCATAGGCAATGCCATACATTCCAAAGGTGGCAATAAAAGGAGGAACTTTCATTTTGGTGACCAAAAAGCCGTTGAGGAGCCCGGGGAGAAGTCCGATAAGCAGAGTAATGATCACTCCGGAGAGAATAGCCAGAGCAGGCGGCAACCCCAAGGCATAAAGATTGACCATCAGCTTAGCAGAAACGACTGATGCAAAACCCATCACAAACCCAACTGATAGGTCGATTCCACCAGTAATGATGACAAAGGTTTGACCTGCCGCCAGAAGTAGAATGGTCATGGAATTGACCATGATATTCTGAAAATTCTTCGCGCTAAAAAAGCCGGTTCCCAAAAAGCTAAAAACGACTATTTCTCCGATTAAAAAAAGGTAAACCCAACTGCGGCCTAATCCTATTGCCCATTCCCGTTTTTTCCCTGTCAATTTACGAATTTCTTCAACACTCATGACATTCTCTCCTTTTAATCGTAAATGAATTCAGGAAATGTCTGATCGATGATAACCGCCAACACCAATATGCTTCCCACTGCAATATAGCGGTAAAAAGGAAAAATTCCTGCCATGAGAAAGCCAATTTCGAGAACCGTGAGAACCATTACCCCTAAAAAAGAACCCCAAATACTTCCCTTCCCTCCTTTTAAGCTGGCACCTCCTATAACCACCGCTGCCACCGCAAAGAGTTCCAAACTGGCTGAAAACTGAGTATG
>JAAYUT010000221.1 GCA_012517485.1 Candidatus Atribacter fermentans | reverse complement strand
GGTTTTAATCTCAAAAATCCATTAGTTGTTTCAGCCTCTCCATTGAGCGAAAAAATTGATAATCTCAAACTTATGCAAGAAAAAGGCGCTGGAGCAATTGTTCTTCATTCTCTATTTGAAGAACAGCTCACTCTCGAATCTCTGGAGCTTGATAATCGTCTTACCCAGGGGACGGAAAGTTATGCAGAATCGATTACTTATTTTCCTGATTTGATTCATTACAATCTTGGCCCAGAAAATTATTTAGAGTACATACAAAAAGCCAAAAAAGTACTCGAGATACCCTTGATAGCCAGTCTTAATGGAACTACCGAGGGCGCTTGGGTCAAATACGCTAAACAAATTGAAGATGCCGGGGCTGATGCTTTGGAACTGAATATCTATTATCTCCCCACTCATTTTGATTATACCGGGGAAATGGTCGAAAAAAATTACATCGATCTAATCAGATCTGTAAGATCAAACACCAAATTTCCATTAGCAGTGAAGGTTGGTCCTTATTTTAGTTCAATGGGAAATATGGCAAAAAAAATTGAAGAAGCTGGTGCAAATGGATTAGTACTTTTTAATCGTTTCTATCAACCTGATTTTGATATCGAAAAACTTGAAGTCGTCCCTAATTTAAACCTCAGTCGTTCCGAATCGCTCCGTCTTCGCCTTCGCTGGGTAGCAATTTTATATAACCATATCAAATCTGACTTAGCGATAACAGGTGGTATTCATTCTCATATTGATGTTCTCAAAGCCATGATGGCCGGCGCCAAAGTTTCTATGATGGCATCAGTTTTGTTTGAAAAAGGTATTCCTTATCTTGAATCTATTCTTAATGACTTGGTGAACTGGATGGAAGAACACGAGTATCATTCAATTCAACAAATGCAGGGAAGCATGAGTCAAAAATCAGTAAAAGAACCAGAGCGCTTCGAACGGGCAAACTATGTTCGTGTTTTAAGCTCGTATTTGTTATAAACTTCCTCTAATTCCTATTTTTTCCCTGATAGGAACAGGGAAGAAAGCTTACAAGTGGGGAACTAAATAATTTGAAGATATTTTCAGGATTAAACCTCAATCCACATAGCTGCATCAGTTGAGGATGAAAATACTATTCAGCAATCAACTTCTCCCTTTCAAAAAGGGGGTAAGGGGGATTTAAATTTATTCCTGCTCCGTCATTGCGAGGAGCGAAGCGTCGTGGCAATCTCATAGAGCCATTCTTTCCTTCTGAAGAGGGAGGCGTTTTTTTACGGATATGATAAGAATCTCATTTATTCCAATTCTACAATTCCACAAATAAGAAAAGTTAAATCATGAGATTGCCATGACCTCAAAAAACGAGGTCTTGCAATGACGACTAGAAGTTCCTTCTCCCTTGAAGGGAAAAAGTCAGGAAACGGGGTGATTATTTTTTATCACTCACCACTCACCCTTCATCACTTAATGCATTTTCAGAATAGATATATTTTTTTTCCTTTAATTCTGTTGACTTTCAATAATTGCTATGTTAGAGTATCTTTTGCCCTCAAAATCCAGAAGGTTTTCTGATGAGGGATTCTCTTTTTTCAATCAAACAAGTTGAATATAAAACACCTTGAAAAGTAAATATTCCGCCTACTTCCAAAAGAAGTTTCCACATAACAAGCGGTCCACAATTGGGCCGAGATTGAAACCCACATCTTTTCTCATTTTTGAGAAGAGGTTGTGATACAGATGTGTCACGGAGGGTTTG
>JAAYUT010000220.1 GCA_012517485.1 Candidatus Atribacter fermentans | reverse complement strand
CCCGTATTCGAAATTCCCTCAAGGCGCGAGAAAATACGGTTGTGGTACCATATTCAAAGCTGAAAGGTGAATTAGCGCGTATTTTAAAGGAAGAAGGATATATTCAAAATTATAAAATTGCTGCTCGTGAGAATAAGTCAAATGACATGATCATTGAACTAAAATATGGAATGAAAAAAGAGCGGATTATCAATGGTTTGAAAAGAATCAGTAAACCAGGTTTACGGATTTATGCAGGAAAAGATGAAATACCCATTCTCTTGGGTGGAATGGGAACGGTCATCGTTTCGACCTCGCAAGGAATTATGACTGGTAAAGCTGCAAAGAAGTCCGGAGTTGGCGGAGAGGTCATCTGTTATATATGGTAGAAAGGGGATCCATGATATGTCACGCATAGGGAAAAAAGCGATCGTTGTTCCTTCGGGAGTCAATATTGAGATCGACGGTCTATCCGTTCGGGTAAAGGGTCCCAAAGGATTATTGGAGAGACAAATTCATCCACGTATGAAAATCGTTAAAGAGGAAAATGAGATTCGAGTTTTCCCGCAGGGAGAGACCAAGCTTGATAAGTCACTTCATGGGCTCACTCGAACTCTAATTGCCAACATGGTTCATGGAGTGAGTAACGGTTTTGAAAAATCATTAGAACTGATTGGGATTGGTTATAAGGTTCAGAAAAAAGGCGACAATTTGGTGATGAACCTCGGTTTTAGTCATCCGGTAGAGATTATTCCACCTACCGGAATTTCATTTGACGTTGAAGGGCAGATCATCAAAGTAAAAGGTGCCAACAAGGAACAGGTTGGGCAGGTCGCAGCTGACATTCGAAAAATTAGAAAGCCTGAGCCCTATAAGGGAACTGGTATTAAGTATATTCATGAAGTAGTCCAAAGAAAACAGGGGAAGACCACGGCGAAGTAAGGAGGACCGAACATGCCATTGATAGATAAAAAACAAAAGAGATATTACCGACATAAACGAGTACGTTCAAAAATAAAAGGAACCGCCGAACGTCCCCGGCTCTGTATATACCGTAGTTTAAGTCATATATATGGTCAGTTAATTGACGACGATAAGGGAGTAACCTTAGTTGCTTTTTCAACTCTTTCAGCACCAATGAAAACGATCTCTGGAACCAAGACCGAGAAAGCACGGGAAGTAGGAAAAGGGATTGCTGAAATGGCGCTTCAAAAGGGAATTAAGCAAGTGGTATTTGACCGAGGTGGAAATAGGTATCATGGTCGGGTTAAAGCTTTAGCTGAGGGTGCTCGAGAAGGCGGTCTTGAATTTTAATCCATGGAGGTTCGACAATGCAGAAAGTGAAGCCAGAAGGGCTTGAGCTTCAAGAAAGATTAATATCAGTTAGCCGAGTGAGCAAGGTTGTAAAGGGAGGAAAGCGATTTGGTTTTCGAGCAATTGTGGCAGTTGGGAATGGCGATGGAATTGTGGGTTTAGGAATAGGAAAAGCCAAAGAAGTTCCCGATGCCGTCCGGAAAGCAGTTGAGAGAGCCAAAAAATCTTTGTTTTCTTTTCCAAGACGGAAGTCGACAATTACTCATGAAGTGCTGGGGAAATATGGAGCAGGTATGGTGGTTATGAAACCGGCTTCACCTGGAACTGGAGTCATTGCCGGAGGTCCAGTACGAGCGATTATGGAAGTTGCTGGTATTCGCGATATATTGACCAAATCATTAGGGACCAACAATCCAGTTAACGTTGCAAATGCTACATTACAAGGATTGATGAACCTCAAAGATCCTCGGGAAGTAGCTCATTTAAGAGAAAAAAATTCCCAGGATTTTTTTGAAAGAGTATAGCGGAGTGATCAATTTATGACAAAAAAATTACTGAAAATTACCCTTAAAAAAAGTGTGATTGGGAGATTAAAATCACACCGACGAACTGTAAAATCATTGGGACTCAGAAAAATAAATCATAGTGTTATTCATGATGATAATCCCTCTATTCGAGGCATGGTCAACAAGGTTTCATATCTTTTAGAGGTAGAAAATATCGAAGGAGAGGAGACGGTTTCGGAATGAAAATAAATGAACTCAAACCTCAGGACGGATCTTTCCATCGAAGAAAAAGAGTTGGGCGAGGAATCGGATCAGGTCATGGGAAAAATGCTTGTCGGGGAGAGAATGGACAAAAATCCCGATCTGGAACCAGTATCAGTGCCCACTTTGAAGGAGGACAAATGCCCTTTGTTCGCCGGATACCAAAACGAGGATTTCGTTCTTTGAATCGGGAAGAATACCAGATAGTAAACCTGTCGCAGCTGAATCGTTTTGAATCAGGGACTGAAATAACCAAAGAACTTCTCAAAAAAGCTGGTCTTATAGAAAGTACCTCTCTTAAATTGAAAATTCTTGCCAAGGGAGAGTTAAATAAGGCTATCACTGTTCATTCAGATGCTTTTTCAAAAAAAGCCAAGTCCCTCATTGAAGAAAAGGGCGGAAAAGCCGAGGTGCTTTAAACATGTGGGAATCGTTGCTCAAGCTTTTTAGGATACCAGACCTTAAAAAAAGAGTCATATTCACTCTCCTTATGCTGGTTATTTTCCGGGTTGGAGCTCATATCCCAGTTCCGGGTATTGATCCCAAAGCCTTGGCAAACGTATTTTCTCAAGGTGGTTTGTTGAGTTTTTTGGATATGTTTGCTGGAGGTGCGTTGAGCCGATTTTCTATCTTAGCGCTTGGTATCATGCCCTATATTAATGCATCGATTATTTTTCAACTTTTAACTTCAGTGGTTCCTAAACTTGAAGAACTTGCCAAGAGTGGTGAAGAGGGGCGTGATAAGATTGCTCAGTATACCCGGTGGGGAACTATTCTTTTGGCAACCGTCCAAGGTTTTGGTATCACCGTTTGGTTAGAAAGTATGGGCGTGGTGTTTGCTCCGGGAATTCCTTATCGAATAACAGTTGTTTTAACCCTGACTGCAGGAAGTATGTTTTTAATGTGGTTGGGGGAATTGGTTTCAGATTATGGTATTGGCAATGGGATTTCTCTCATTATTTTTGCCGGTATTGTTGCTCGAATTATTCCACAAATGGTAAGCACCATATCATTAATTCGGGTTGGTGAAATTAATCCGATCATGTTTATTCTCAATTTGGTCTTTTGGATTCTCATCATTGCCTTTGTCGTCTTGTTTCAAGAAGCTCAAAGAAGGATACCAGTTCAATATGCAAAAAGAGTTGTGGGACGAAGAATGTATGGTGGACAGAGCACACATATCCCTATCCGCGTTATACAGGGTGGAGTTATTCCTATTATCTTTGCGTCTTCAATTCTTCTCTTCCCGGCGACTCTGGCACAATTTTTCCAAGGTTCATCTTTTATGAAAGCAATAGCTGACGCCTTGACTCCTAATTCGCCGTTGTATTTAACGATATATGCAGTGTTAATCATATTTTTTACTTTCTTTTATACAGCAGTGACTTTTAATCCCATGGAATTAGCAGATAATATGAAAAAGTATGGTGGCTTTATACCGGGCATTCGACCTGGTCGACCAACCGTTGAATACCTCGATCGATCATTATCACGGATTACCTTATGGGGTGCTCTTTTTTTGATGATTGTTGCGGTTCTGCCTGACTTGCTGGTAAGAATCACCAATGTAACTACTCTCTATTTTGGTGGAACTGGAATTATCATCATGGTCGGAGTGGCCATAGAAACTGTGAGACAATTAGAGGCGCAACTCCTTATGAGACATTATGAAGGATTTATTAAAAAATAATTTGAAGGGGGAATTCCATCAATGTTTATGGTGCTCCTTGGACCACCAGGGGCGGGCAAAGGAACCCAAGCAAAAAAAATAGAAGAACAATATCATATCCCACAAATCTCAACTGGAGATATTATTCGGTTGGCTATTCAAAGTAAATCAGAATGGGGGAAAAAAGCCGAGGAATATGTTCGATCGGGTGAATTGGTGCCCGATGAAGTGGTTATTGGAATTATACGGGAAAGACTAACCCAAAATACCTACCGTGATGGTTTTATGTTAGACGGTTTTCCCCGTAACCTTGAACAGGCTGAAGCATTAAATCAACTTTTAAAAGAAATGGGGATTCAGCTTAAACTGGTTCTGTATTTTGATGTCGATCGTGATGAAGTAATTGAACGGCTCTCAGCACGAAGGATTTGTGAGAAATGTCAAACTCCTTATAATATGGTCTCTAAACCACCGAAAAACGATGAGATTTGTGATATCTGTCAAGGTCGAGTGATTCAAAGACCCGATGATCGACCGGAAGTTATTATCAACCGATTAAATACTTATGAACAACAAACCAAACCATTAGTTGATTACTATCGTTCTCAGGGAATTCTCAAAATTGTTATATCAAAAGGGTCGATAGACGACGTCTTTCAACAAGTTCAGAAGGTTTTGGAGTCAATAAAAGAATGAGTATTTTTCTTCAGGAAAGTGATCTCATTCCCTTAAGGAAGAGTGGTAGAATTTTAGCCGGTGCTATCAACGAAGCAAAAAAATATATTTTGCCGGGGATGAAGACCGCTTTTATCGATGAAATAGTTGAAAAATTTATCATTCAAAGGGGTGCAAGACCCGCATTTAAGGGTTATCGTGGTTTTCCGGCATCACTGTGTATTTCTATCAATGAGCAGGTCGTACATGGTATCCCAGGGGAACGAATCATTCAGGATGGTGATTTAGTCAGTGTAGACATTGGAGTTGAATATCAGGGATATTTTACTGATGCAGCTTTTAGTGTCGTAGCTGGAAATGGGAACGGTGTGGCTTATCAACTGGTAAAGGTCGCTAAAGAATCCCTATTTGAAGGAATTCAAAAAGCAAGAATAGGGAATCGAATAGGAGATATATCCTATGCGATTCAGAAATGCATTGAAAAAAATGATTTCTCAGTGGTTCGGGATTTTGTTGGCCATGGATTAGGTCTCTCGCTTCATGAAGAACCTCAAATTCCAAACTTCGGATCGCGAAATCAAGGTCCAATCATAAAAAAAGGAATGGTTTTAGCTATTGAACCCATGGTCAACGAAAAAGGTTTTCAAGTGCAAATTTTAGACGATGGTTGGACAGTTGTCACACGCGATCGTGGGCTTTCAGCTCATTATGAACATACGGTTTTAATAACCGAAGGTGGACCGGAAGTATTGACCATGGATAGGAGAGGGGATGAATAGAATACATGGCCAAAGAAGAGTTTATTGAAGCGATCGGTACAGTAGTTGAGCCCTTACCCAATGCTATGTTCAGGGTGGAATTGGAAAGTGGAAAAGTAATTTTAGCCCATATTTCTGGGAAAATGAGAATGCATTATATTCGTATTTTACCAGGAGATAAAGTTACAGTTCAAATTTCCAAGTATGATCCGACTAAGGGACGAATTACCTATCGTCATAAATAACCATGGTAGAATAGAAAATATTGGAATCTTTATCATATTTATTGTTGATACAATTGGAAATGACAAAGGTGGAGACTAGAGTTGCCACCAAAAGGAAAGACAAGATCGGGGGGTTAGTTTTTTCTGTCTTGAATTTTCGATAGGGAGGTATTACAATGAAAGTCCGCGCATCGGTCAAGCCGAGGTGTGAAAAGTGTAAAGTTATTCGTCGTAATGGGAGAGTATTTATTATTTGTACGAACCCGAGACATAAACAAAGACAAGGTTAGGAGGTCATTCCATGGCTCGTATTGCTGGAGTCGATTTACCGAACAGCAAAAGGATTGAAATTGCTTTAACTTATATTTATGGTATTGGGCCAGTTCTTTCCAAAAAAATTATTGAAGAAACCCAGATTGATCCGAATATTCGAGTAAAAGACTTAACCGATGAACAATTGAGTAAACTGCAAAAAGCGGTTGAGAAATATCCGGTTGAGGGTGAATTGCGTTCTCAGATCTCACAAAATATAAAGAGGTTGATTTCCATTGGTACTTATCGAGGAATTAGGCATCGGCGGGGTTTACCAGTTCGAGGCCAAAGAACGAGAACGAATGCTCGTTCTCGGAAGGGATCAAAACGAACGGTTGGTGTAAGCCGAAAGAAGTAATTTTGAATAAATAAGGAGGCATCGACGCTTTGGTTAAAAAAGCAAAAGGGAAACGAAAAGAAAAAAAGGTGGTTCGTGAAGGAATCGCCCATATTAAATCGACATTTAATAATACGATAGTTTCAATTAGCGATAGACAGGGAAACGTCATCTCTTGGGCGACATCAGGAGGAAGTGGTTTCAAAGGAACCAAAAAGGGAACTCCTTTTGCAGCTCAATTGGCTGCTGAAACTGCCGCTAAAAAAGCCATGGATCAAGGTTTAAGAGAAATAGAGGTTTTGGTGAAAGGACCTGGATCGGGTCGCGAAACAGCCATTCGTTCTTTGCAAGCGACTGGTTTGGTTATAAAATCGATTAAAGATGTGACTCCAATACCTCACAATGGTTGCCGACCACCCAAGCAAAGAAGAGTTTAAGAGGAGGATTCATTCATATGTCAAGATATACCGATGCAAAATGTCGATTATGCCGGCGGCAAGGAGTGAAATTGCTTTTAAAGGGACCCCGGTGTATGACTCCAAAATGTGCTTTTGAAAAGAGGCCTTTTGCGCCAGGGATGAGCCGAGGTTCAAGAAGGCGCCTTTCTGATTATGGTGTTCAATTGAGAGAGAAACAAAAAGTTCGCTTCATATATGGAATTTCAGAACGGCAGTTTAATAATTATTTTGTGAAGGCGAATCGAATTCCAGGAGTTACTGGAGAGAACTTCTTACGTCTTTTAGAAAAGCGTTTGGATAACGTCATTTTCCGAGGAGGAATTGCCGATTCCAGAAGCGATGCTCGGCAAATGGTGCTTCATCGCCATTTTAAAGTCAACGGGAAAGTAGTCAATATCCCCTCCTTTACAGTTTCGGTGGGAGATAAAATAGAATTAACGAATATTGGGAAACAGCATAAAAAGATCAAAGAGATTGTTGATGAAAAAGAACAATTAAACCCACCCAGCTGGTTGGAATTTCAACCAGATCAATTTACTTTTACAGTCATACGAGAACCAAATCGGGATGATATTGATTATCAAGTAGAGGAATCTTTGATCGTTGAGTTTTATTCCAAGTAAATTTGAGGTGTAAGTATGCCCGATATTAAAGAAATGTTGAAATTTGAAACAATTGAGCTTCGAGAAGATCGAGTAACTCGAGCTCGTTATGGGAAATTTTCGATAGAACCCTTAGAATCTGGTTGGGGTGTAACCTTAGGGAATGCCATTCGGCGTGTTCTTCTCTCTTCTATGGAAGGAGTAGCGGTTACCTCAGTCGAGATTGATAACGTCATTCATGAATTTTCTTCTCTTCCTGGAATGAGAGAGGATATTACCGATCTACTCCTCAACATTAAAGGTTTGGTGCTTTCTTCATCTTCTCTCGAGGAAGAAATTTTAAAAATTGATGTTAGGGGAAATGAAGATTCCGACCAACCCCGGCGAGTAACTGCTCGTGACATTCAACCAAACCCTAATGTTGAGATTATTAATCCGGACCATTATTTGGCGGAATTGAATCATGAAGGTCATCTTTCAATGACTCTTTACGTCAATCATGGAAAGGGATATCAAGAAACATCTGAAAAAGATGCTCGCGATTATCGGAATATTCAGATTGATGCAATTTTTACCCCGGTAAAAAAAGTGAATTATTCTGTGGTTGATACTCGAGTTGGTCAGTTCACTAACTTTGATAAGCTTATTCTTGAAATATGGACCAACGGCTCTATTCTTCCTCAGGAAGCTTTAAAAAAATCACTCGAGCTTCTGGTTGGTGAAATAACCTATATTTATGGCCTAGTTAAGGAAAGCATGTCAGATAGTTTGGTAGCTCCTGTTGACGTTGCTTTAGAAGAGAATGAACAGGGAGAAGACAAGCTTATTGAGGAATTAGAATTGTCAGTTCGAGCTTATAATTGTCTCAAACGTGCTCGAATTAATACTCTCCGTGAACTTTTGGAAATCATTAACCAACGACCAGAAGATTTAAAGAAAATTAAAAATTTGGGTCAAAAAACCTATGAAGAAATCGTTGAAAAAGTTGAAAAACTTGGTTTCGAACTCAATAAAGTCGACATAAATGAGGTGAACAACCAATGAGGCATAGAATGAAAAGAGGGAAGCTGGGTCGTACCACCTCCCATAAAGAAGCGATGTTGTCAAATCTTTTAGTTTCCTTGATTAAATCAGGAGCAGTTGAAACGACTGAATCGAAAGCAAAAAACCTCAAACCACTTTTCGAGAGAATCTTATCTCAAGCTATTGAAGGGACAAATGCGACCACGATTCAAGTTATGCGCTGGGTAAATGATAAAGAGGCTTTTAAAACCCTTCAAAGAAATTTAGTTCCGCGTATGAAAGAAAGAAAGGGAGGATACTGTCGAATTTATAAAACCAGGTTCCGCCAGGGAGACGGAGCTCCAATGGCACGGGTTGAAATAATTTCTGAATAAGAAAACGAGCTGGATAGTAGTAGACCCTGCCAGCCAGAAGGCTGGCTTTTTTTATGGAAAGGACCTGAGAGAGTGATTGAGTTTCGAGGAGTGTCCTTCTGGTTTACTGAAGATGAAACACTCATTGAAAAAAAAGATGAAGTTCTTCATAATATAGAACTCGTTATTCCCAAAGGCGAGTTTGTTGTTTTATTGGGAAGGAATGGTTCGGGAAAATCCACTTTAGCCAAGCATTGTAATGGATTGTTGCTTCCCAAAAAAGGAGAAGTCATCGTTGATGGAAAAAGCACTCATCAATCAGAGTATTTATGGGACATTCGTCAAAAAGTTGGATTTGTTTTTCAAAACCCTGATAATCAGATTATTGCAACCACTGTTGAAGAGGATGTTGCCTTTGGACCTGAGAATCTTGGAGTGCCTCAAGATGAAATACGAAAGCGAATTGACCAAGCATTAGGGATAGTTGGGATGAAGGATTTTCGAAAAAAAGAGCCACATCTCCTTTCTGGTGGTCAAAAACAACGAGTCGCAATAGCTGGCGTTTTAGCTATGCAGCCAGAATATATCGTACTCGATGAAGCGACATCAATGCTTGACCCCGAAGGCCGAAGTGAAATCATGTCGCTCATTTCCCAACTTCGAGGATCAATCACGATTTTCCACATTACCCATTATATCGAAGAAGCTGTTGATGCTGATCGGGTTATTATCATGGATCAAGGCCAAATTGTTGCTCAGGGAAAACCATCTGATATATTTAATCAGCGAGAACGAATTTATGAATGGGGTTTAGAGCTCCCAGTGGTATCGGAAACTGCCTGGATCCTGCGAAGGCGGTTTCCCGAGCTATTTCCATTCCTTCCCCTTCGAGCAGAAGAACTGGTGGCTGCCTTGTGTTCATTCGTTTAGAAAACGTCTTTTATAGTTATTTCCAACATACTCCTTTTGAAGTACAAGCCCTTAAAAATATTACTCTCACTATTAATAGGGGAGAGTCAATTGGAATTATTGGGAGAACCGGTTGTGGAAAATCCACCTTAATCCAGCATTTTAATGCCCTTCTGATAGCTACTCAAGGATCAGTTCTTATCGACGGCGAAAAAATTCAAAAAAAGAGTTCGCAGCTGAAGAATATACGCAGAAAAATCGGTTTGGTCTTTCAATATCCTGAACATCAAATTTTTGAAGAAACTGTTTTTGATGAAGTTGGCTTCGGACCTCGAAACATCGGCATAAGTGGTCAAAAGTTAGAAGAAACAGTGAAGTGGGCTTTGGAAAGTGTTGGCTTGGATTATCAAGACATTCATAAAAAGAACCCTTTTGAATTAAGCGGAGGCCAAATGAGACGAGTTGCTATTGCTAGTATTCTATCAATGCGACCGGAAGCCTTAGTTTTAGATGAACCAACAGCAGGGCTTGATCCAGAAGGGAAAAGGTTGATTCTTAAAAAACTAAAGACTCTTCGAGAAGAAAACGGTACAACCCTGGTTTTAGTATCCCATAGTATGGATGATTTGGCCATGATAGCAGAAAGAATAATCGTAATGGATCAGGGAACTATTGGCTTAGATAGTTCGGTCCGCAAGATTTTTTCTCAAGGAAAAACTTTAGAATATTATGGAATTAAGCCACCCACCACAACTCGAATAGCTGAGTTACTTCAGGAGAAAGGTTTTGATATTGGGAATGGGATTTTAACTGCTCAGGAATTATCTGAAAGAATTGCAGAAAAGATATTAAAGGCAGGAAAGCATTAATATGTTGGGTAAGAGCATAGCCCTTGGACAATTTATCCCAATTGAATCACCCATCCACCGGTTAGACCCCCGCGTGAAAATTCTGGTATCGGCTATTTTTATTATTGTTTTATTTATTGTTAAGGAGTGGTTCTCCTTTCTTTTTATTGGAAGCTTCATCATATTTTTAACCCTAACGGCACGAATACCGATTTCTTATATCGGAAAAAGTTTAAAACCAATTCTTTTCCTATTAGCTTTTACCCTTATTTTACAGGTTTTTTTTACACCAGGAGATTATATTTGGGAATACGGTTTTCTTCACGTTTCTAAAGAGGGGCTTAACCGTGGTTTGTTTATCATTGTTCGGCTTTGTCTTTTAATTTTATGTACTGCGCTCTTAACTCTTACGACTTCGCCTGTTGAATTAACTGATGGTTTGGAATCACTCCTGAGCCCTTTTAAAAAATGGGGCTTCCCAGCTCACGAATTAGCGATGATGATGACCATTGCCATTCGTTTTATACCGACCTTGATGGAAGAAGCCGACCGAATTATTAAAGCCCAGCAAGCTCGGGGGGCTGATTTTGAAACGGGAAGCTTGATTCAACGAGCTAAAAATCTTATTCCTTTGTTAGTCCCTTTATTTATTAATTCTTTTAAACGAGCTGATGAATTGGCAATTGCCATGGAGTCTCGCTGTTATCGGGGTGGCATTGGTCGGACTCGGCTTCGAGTCCTTATTTTGAGAACAGCTGATATTCTTTTTCTAAGCAGTACGTGCATTTTTATAACGATAGTTGTTTTTTTATCGGTGTTTATTTGGTAAGGGAAAACAAGATATTTATGCAAAGGTTGAAAGAGAATCAATCGATGAATCCAAAGAGGAATAATTTAGTGATGGTGATCGAATACGATGGTACCAATTACTTTGGTTGGCAGAGCCAACCAAATCGTCGCAGTGTCCAATCGGTTCTTGCTCAAGCCCTTATGTCTATTTTAAATCAGCCGATAACTCTTCATGCCTCAGGCCGAACAGATGCTGGAGTTCATGCTTTAGGACAAGTTGCTAATTGTCGGGTCGAATTGACTCTGGAACTACCAACTCTTTTTCGGGCATTAAATTCCTATCTCCCTCCTGATATCAGAGTTGTACACCTTCAGGAAGTTTCTCTCTCCTTTAATGCTCGTAAAGATGCTACCAGTAAGGAATATCATTATTGGATGTATAGTGGAAGCCAATTTCCAGTATTTTTGCGTCACTTTATGTTTTACCCAGGAAATTATCGTATTGATTGGTCTCTTTTAAAAGAATGTATTCATCTTTTTGTAGGAGAACATGATTTTACTGCTTTTAGTGCCTCGGGGAGTTCGGTGAGAAATATGGTTCGCCAAATTCACCGATTTGAAGTGTACGATTATGAGAATGGCTTTTTGTCTTTTCAAATTGTTGGGAATGGATTCTTGTATAAAATGGTTCGTATCCTTTTGGGGGAAATCTGGATGGTTCAATTACGGAAAAAAAAGATTGAAGACCTTCGCTTGGCTTTAATCCAACCCAATCGTGGCAAACATCGGCTATGCCTTCCTCCTCATGGTTTATATCTCACCCGGGTTTTTTATCCAGATTATGACTTTTGGGGAAGCGATCAGTCTTCACCATCCTTTCCATTTTTTTATTTCCAAAAAAGGGTTTAGTTTTTAATTATAAAGCAGAATCTCCTTCTTTTTTTCTTTCCTGTAAACACCGGACCGTATTTTAAGGTAATTCTTTTAGAGTAACCAACCAAGATCTTGTCCTGGGCTTTCACCCTCATCCTGACCTTCTCCCATCAAGGGAGAAGGAACACAAAAACGTCATTGCGAGGAGTGCAACGACGTGGCAATCTCTTAAGTACAATATTTTTTTTATTTTTCTTCTCTCTTTTTTAAATAGGAAGCTTTTTTCCACTTGCCCCTCGGTGAGAAAGGCTCTTCTTTTCTTTTTTTTCTCTCCCCTGGTGGAAGAGGTGTTGGTGAGGGGGAAGCCATTTTCACACCTAAATAATGCTGCAAAGACAGAGTATGACGGTCTATTAAAAATATTTAAAAAAATTTTGCGGTACGGTTGACAATTCCAGGTTGCCTGTGTTAAATTATCTCTTGCCCTCGGGTTGAGGTAAAAATTCGAGAGCGTAAGGACCTTGAAAAGTAAATATTCCGCCTACTTCCAAAAGAAGTTTCCACATAACAAGCGGTCCACAATTGGGCCGAGATTGAAACCCACATCTTTTCTCATTTTTGAGAAGAGGTTGTGATACAGATGTGTCACGGAGGGTTTG
>JAAYUT010000219.1 GCA_012517485.1 Candidatus Atribacter fermentans | reverse complement strand
TCTTTCAATGGTTTTAGTTTTTGGATTGGCTTTAATGGCTGGAGCTGCAACGAAGGTTCGTGTTATGTGGGCAGAGTACGATGGATTAACACCGGAATATGCTACAAATTTAGAAAAAGCTTTTGAGGAAAAATATCCAGATATTGATTTAGAAATAATCTCAACACCTTGGAATGACTTTCATGATCGTTTGATTACCTTTATTGCTGGAGGGAATGCTCCTGATCTTTCAGTCATAGGTACTCGTTGGTTGCTTGAATTAATGGATATGGAAGTTGTTGAACCGATTGAACAACATCTTAGCCCAGAATTACTCGATAACATTGATCCAGCTTTATTTGAAGGAAAAATTAAAGGTGTCGTTTACGGACTTCCAGTAGCAGCTGGAACCCGTTTAATGTATTGGCGTTCTGACATTTTAGAAAAAGCTCCAGAAACTATGGAAGAAATGCGAACCATGCTTGAAAAAGTAGCAAAACCTGATGAAAATTTTTATGGAATTGGATTGATTGGTCAAAAATATGTTGAATTAACTGAATATGCCTATTTTCTTTTTGCTAATGGCGGATACTTCTTTGATTTTAATGAAGATGGGAGTTACGGAAAATGCGCAGTTAACAGTGAAGCAGGGGTTGGTGCTTTAACTTTTATGAACAACCTGGTAAAAGATAATTTAACTCAACCAGGGGTGACTGCATATCGACGAGATGAAGTTCAAAATTTATTTGTTTCCGGTAATGCTGCAATCATGATGACAGGGGGATTTGGGGCAACACTTCTTAACCAAGCTAATGTCCCCTTTAAATGGGACGTAGCTCCGATTCCACATTTTGAAGGAAAACCGCAAAGTTCACTCATCGTGACCGATGCCATGGTGATGTTTAAAGATTCGAAAGCAAAAGCAGAAGCCTCGAAGTTCTTGGACTTTTTCTATTCTGACGAATGGAGATTAGAATTTGATAAACTGGTTGGATTCCCACCAGTGACCAAATCACTTGCTGATAATGAATTCTTCCAAACTCCAGTCTATAAAGTCATGGTTGATCAAATTGCTGGAGCAAAACCATGGCCTTTGATGGCTGAATGGCCTGAATGCAACGATCTGATTTGGGATAATATAGAAGCCACCTTCCTTGGTCAGAAAACACCACAACAAGCAATGGACGATGCCGCTGCTGCAATAGATGCCTTAAGAGGACAATAAAAAAGAATCAAGTTTCAGAAGGAGGAAGATTACCTCCTCCTTCTGAAATCTTTTTTTTACCAAAATGAACGAAAAATTAAAGGAGTAAGTTATGAACCGGGTTGGGAAGTTTTGGTATACCGAGTCAAGATTTGCATTCCTTCTTTTAATTCCTTCAGCTGTTTTTTTAATTATGTTTATGTTTTATCCAATCTTTTATGTTTTTCTCATGTCTTTTTTTAAAGTGAATAAATTAGCAAACTTGACCGGTTTTTACGGTTTAGGAAATTATATGACCTTATTTCAACTCCCCGAATTTTGGCAAATCATAATTCGATCTTGTGTGTGGACAGCACTGGCAGTAACCGCAAAAACCGTAATCGGTTTGATTATTGCTCTTCTCTTAAATGTTGATTTTAGAGGAAGAAAGTTAGCTCGAACACTCATCATCATACCATGGGCAAGCTCAATTCCAATTAGCGCCATGCTTTGGCAATGGACTTATAATAATGATTTTGGGTTATTAAATCATACCTTACGTTGGTTTGGGTTGAATCCTCCCGTTTGGCTCGCGTTTCCTCGTTCGGCTTTTTTTGCCAACATGTGGGTCGATATTTGGTGCGGTATCCCTTTTATGGCTCTTGTTTTTCTCGCTGGTTTACAGGCAATCCCCCAGGAATTGTACGAGGCAGCTGAAGTCGATGGTGCAACCTCAATATCGAAATTCCGCTTTGTCACTTTACCTCTTCTAAGTGGGGTCCTTACTGTGGCAACTTTACTTTCAATCCTTTGGACTTTTAATGATTTTAATGTCATTTATATTCTAACCAAGGGAGGTCCAGCCAATTCGACCGATATTCTTATTACCTACATTTACAAATATGCTTTTCAGTACATTAAATTTGGTCCTTCAGCGGCCATGGCAGTTATTACTTTTGCAATTCTCCTCACTGTGAGTGTGATCTACGCCCGAAATTTTTTCAGAGAAGGAGCTCAATAACTGATGAGAAAACCAATGACTTATTATCTAATCTATCCCGCAATAATTTTTGTTCTTTTAGTGCTCCTTTTTCCTTTTTTTGTTATGATCTCTACTTCATTAAAATCAGTAACTGAAGTGTACACCAATCCTCCCCATTGGATACCAAGAACTCTTGCCTTTTCTAACTTCTCTGATATTTGGACAAAATACCCCTTAGGATCTTATTTTAAAAATAGTTTTATTGTTGCGGTCGGGACCACGCTTCTCAATATGCTGCTCTGTATCCCAGCTGCCTACGCCATTGCACGTTTAAGATTTGTTGGGAAAAATTTTATGATGTATCTTTTTTTAGTGGTTCAAATGTTTTCTCCAATTATCGTTGTCATTTCACTCTTTAAGGTTGTAGCTCGCCTTGGTCTTTTAGATAATCTACTTTCCTTAATCCTCACCAATGGTGTATTTACTTTAGCTTTTGCTATTTGGTTATTGAGTGGATATTTTCGAGGTATCCCCAAAGCTATTGAAGAAGCAGCACTCATTGACGGATGCTCTCGCCTTCAAACTATAACTCGAATTCTCATTCCGATTGCCATGCCAGGTTTAGTCACAACTATTATTTATACTTTTATTTCAGCCTGGAACGAGTTTATGTTCGCTCTTACCTTTATTACTTCAATGGAAAAAAGACCATTAACCCTTGGTCTCTATAATTTCATAGGTCGCTGGACCGTTCAATGGCAATATCTCATGGCAGCAGCATTTTTAGCTTTAATTCCAGTCGTTATTTTATTCATGGTTATTGAAAAAGAATTGGTTCAAGGACTCTCAGGTGGAGCAGTAAAAGGTTGAAAGCGAGCTGAAGAATACGGAAGAAAGCATGAAGCGAACCTTCAATTTTCAATGGCATATTACTGATCGCTGCAATCTTCGGTGCCATCATTGTTATCAATCGGAATATTCTCAAGGAGCAACTCTGGATTTTTTGCTCTCCATAGCTGAAAAAATTATCACTGAATTAAAATCTCGAAATTATTCAACCTGTATTAATATAACCGGTGGAGAGCCTTTATTAGACAAGTCGGTTCTTGTTTCACTGCTTCACTTTCTAAATCAAAGCCCTGTTGTTCAGGAACTCATGATAATAACAAATGGTTTGTTATTAAACGAAAATTATCTTCATGACCTGGAAAAATTTTCAAAATTAAGTACTATTAAACTTTCACTGGAAGGAGCTACCTCACAAAGTAACGATCTTATACGAGGCAGAGGCACTTATAAGGCAACCATGGAGAAAATTAAGATGCTCCAATCGCATCCTCATTTTAAGACGGTTGTGATGTTTACAATACAAAAGATGAACCTTCCTGAAATTGATTCAATGTTGTCTTTTGGCAAAGAATTTCATCTCGATGGAGTAATACTGGAAAGATTCATTCCAGAAGGGCAGGGAAGAGGTTTAAAAAATTTAGTTTTAGACAAATATGACTGGGAAAATCTTTTAAAGAAACTGATTCAATATTTTAACCTTGATGTTATTCCCGAAGATCTTCTTCCTTATAAAGCTTTTTGGATCCAATTTTATCCTGATTTTGATATTTTAGGGGCACCTTGTAATCTCAACGAAGCTCTTTGCATTATGCCTGATGGAATGCTTTACCCCTGTCGACGTTTTATCTTTCCTTTAGGAAATGTTCTTCAAGATGGAATCTGGGCGGTTCTCGAAAAATCCAAGCTCCTACAAACCGTAACCGATCATTCTTATCTCAAAGGGAAATGTCACTCTTGTTTTATTGAAGATTGCCATGGTTGTCGAGCCCTTTGTTATTCACTGTATCGAGATCCGTATGCGGATGATTATCAATGTTTTCTAAAATAGCTAAAATAAAATTTCATATAACAATATCATCATTTTATCG
>JAAYUT010000218.1 GCA_012517485.1 Candidatus Atribacter fermentans | reverse complement strand
ATTATCCTACGATTTTACAATGAGTCATTTGTCTCATTCCATTTTTAATACTTAGATTGGTTTGAGCAAGATCCGCAAAAGAATATATGCATTATTTTAATTCAAAAACATTCCATTATTTATGCTACATTAATCCTTTAAGATTTCTATAAAAAGATGTAAGGGGGTGAGATCATTACCTTAAAAATAGTGAAAAATTTTTAATTTCAAAAATTGATATGTAATATTTAATAGGGAGGGAAAATTATGAAAAAGTACTTTATGGTGATTGTTATTGGGATAATTTTATTAGTGAGTTCACTTGCTTTGTCCCAAGAAGATCCTTTAGCCTATTATAGGCAAGCAAAAATTAATTGGCGAGCATTTGAAGGAACACAACTTACCATTGGACTGAATAAACATCCCTTTACTGAATCACTGCGACCTCTCATCCCGCATTTTGAAGAATTAACTGGTATTAAAGTTGCCTACGTTATTTTGCCTGAAGAAGAGTTCTTTGAGAAACTCTTAATCGACCTTAGTAGCGGTGGTGGAATATTTGATGTATACATGACATCACCAATGTTTGAATGGAGGTATCAATACGCCGGTTGGATTGAAGACCTTAACCAATTTTGGAACAATCCTGAGTTAACCGACCAAGAATGGTATAATCGTGATGATTTCTATGAAAAACCACTTCGAGCGAATATGTGGGATGGAACAATTGGAGGTGGTCTTGGACAAGGGAGATGGAACGCTATACCGGTTATGGCTGAATTCTTCTGCCAGGTTTACCGAGAAGACCTCAGGGAAAAATGGGGTTTGACGGTTCCGACTAATTATCCCGACCTTCTTACCACCTTAACCAAAGCAGCTGAAATGGGGAAACAGGAAACCCCCCAAGTTTATGGAGTAGCCAACCGTGGGATCAAAAGCTGGTCTACAGTTCATTCAGGGTATTTCACTGCCTTCAGCACGTATGGCCAGAAAGATATCTATCCAGATCTAACTGCAGCGATTAATACCCCAGAAGCAAAAGAGATCACTCAAATCTGGGTGGATATTCTTCAAAAAGCTGGACCTCCTGGTTGGCCGAATTATACCTGGTATGACGCCAAACAAAATTATGCTGCTGGTCGTTTCTACGAAATTACTGATTGTGATTTCTTTGCCGCAACTTATGAAAATCCTGCCCAATCAGTCGTGGCTGGGAAAAATGGATATGCCTTACCGGCAGCGGCTCCCGATGGCAATATTACTTCCAATATGTGGACTTGGGCCCTCGGGATGAGCTCTTTTTCTAAATATAAAGAAGCTGCCTGGTTATTCCTCCTCTGGGCTACTGCTCCGCAAACTATGCTCGATGGTACATTAATTCATGATAATTTCAATCCAACAAGAAAGTCAGTATGGGAAAATCCAGCTGTTATAGAAAAAACCATGAAGTGGGGAACTGAACCTGGTCAATACCGAAAAATTGTTGATGATATGTATGGTATGTACGGAGATATTCGCTGGACTCCGAATCCCGATGTGACTACTGTAGGTGATATTTGGGCTGAAGCTCTCCATGAAGCCTATGAAGGGAAGAAGCCAGTTAGCCAAGCTTTAGATGATGCTGCAGTAAAAATAAATGAGTTTATGAAGAAGTGGAAAAAATAAAAGAAGTGACACCGGGTGGGTTGCATTCCCACCCGGTTATAAAGGAGGGCGAGGTAATTTGGCTAATCCTCTTGAAATAAAAGAAAGTTTTTGGAGTAGAAGAAAACCCTTTCTCCTTTTTTTACCAGCTTTTATTATCACGGTTGGAATTTTAGTCCCTTTTGGATATTCAGTTGTAATGTCTTTTACCGATTTTAATTTAACTTCGGGTACCAGTAACTTTATTGGTTTTGGGAATTATCTAAAAATGACCAAAGATTCAGAATTTTGGAATTCACTAAAAGTCACACTTTTGTTCACTTTAGGAGCTGTTTTGCTTGAGGTGGGAATCGGGTTTATTTCGGCATATTTGTTGAATTTAGGATTGTTGGGGCAAAAGCTATGGCGTACTTTGTTTTTATTACCGGTTATGTTACCGCCTACTGTTGCGGCTATTATGTGGAAACTCATGATGGCACCCATTCAAGGAGTTTTTAATTATCTGCTCCAATTAGTTAGACTCCCAGCATCAGAATGGTTAGGGTCATCCTCTACAGCACTGATTTCGGTGATTTTGATTGATGCTTATGTTTTCATTCCCTTTGTTGGAATGATTTTTTTAGCAGGAGTTCAAAACCTTCCCAAAGAACCTTATGAAGCAGCTGCTGTCGATGGAGTATCGAGCTGGTTTACTTTTAGAAAATTAACAATACCACTTTTGAAACCAGTTATATTGATTGTTTTGTTATTTCGAATTATGGATTGTCTGAAACATTTTGATATCATTTACGCAGCGACCAAGGGAGGTCCAGCCAGTGCCACTATGACCCTTTCAGTTCAATCTTACTATCATAGTTTTCGATGGACTAACATGGGGTATTCCTTTGCTCATCTTGTGGTGTTATGGGCAATTGTATATGTTTTGAGTTATTTGTTAGTGGAAAAATGGAAAAAGGCAGTACGGGAAGTACACGGAGGTTAAGAAAAAATATGTTTTGGAGGTCTTACCAATGGGAAATGAAAAATTAACCTTGGGAAAAGTTTTATCTGCCATTGGATTAGTTCTCATTATGTCCTGGACCATTTTTCCTCTTTATTGGGTTTTTAATATGTCAATTCAAACGCCAATTGATGTAATATCTTATCCACCAAAATTTTACTATGATGCCACTCTCGAAAATTATTCGGTTGTTTTAATCGGGAAAGCCTGGCTGGGAAAATATGAAACCGTTCAAACTGATTTTCCCAGGTATTACTTGAACAGCTTAATTGTTTGTTCAGGAGCGGTTGCAATTAGTATGTTATTGGGAGTCCCTGCTGCCTATTCCTTAGCCCGTTTTGCTTTTAGAGGGAAGGAAAATTTTGCTTTTACTCTTCTAAGCTTCCGTTTTGCCCCTGGTTTGATTGTCATTATTCCTCTTTTTGTAATTTTTAGAAGACTAGGGTTATACGGAACATATTATGGGATGATGTTGGCCTATCAACTGATTACTCTTCCTTTTTCGGTTTGGTTGATGAGAGGTTTTTTTGAAGATATCCCTATTGAATTAGAACATGCTGCTCGAATTGATGGATACAGCTGGTGGGGAGTTTTTCGCAAAGTAAATCTTCCATTGGTAGCCCCTGGAATAGCTGCTACCGCCATTCTTTCATTCATTTTTGCTTGGAACGAGTTTTTATTCGGATACGTTTTATCTTCAGATATTACCCGACCTGTTACTCCTTCATTAATGGGTTTTATTTCTTACGAACAGGTATTATGGGGTCAAATGGCAGCTGCAGCGATCATTACTCTTTTACCATCGGTTGTTTTAGCTATTTTTATTCAAAAGTATTTAGTACGGGGATTAACTTTTGGTGCGGTGAAGGGATAACGGATGAAGGGGGGGTAAATGTGGCTGAAATAGAGTTGCGAAAAGTAGTAAAGAAATACGGGGAATTAACTGCTGTAAATAATTTGAGCTTTAAGGAAGAAGATGGTGAATTATTAGTTTTATTAGGAAGTCCAGGTGCTGGAAAGAGTTCAACTTTAAAAATGATCGCCGGAGTTGAAAGTGTCACTTCAGGAGAGATAATCATGAATGGGCAAGTAATAAATCGATTTGATCCTTCTGAAAGAGACATGGCAATGGCTTTTGAAACCTACGCTCTTTATCCCCATTTATCGGTTTTTGAAAATATAGCTTTTCCTCTACGTTCTCCAAAAAGAACTCAAAAGTATTCAGAAAATGATGTTAAAAAGATGGTTCAAGAAGTCGCCGAATTTTTAGAAATAGAAATGTTATTAGAAAGAAAACCGAAGGAATTAAGCGGCGGTCAAAGACAAAGAGTCAGTCTTGCCAGGTGTTTAATTCGAACTCCTCAACTTTATTTATTTGACGAACCGATTGCTCACCTTGATGCTAAGCTTCGACATCGGTTACGAAGGGAACTTAAAAAATGGCAACAAACTAGGAAAATTACGACTCTATATACCACAACTGATTATTTAGAGGCATTTTCTATGGGGGATCGAATCGTCATATTAAGCCATGGTGTCTTATTGCAAATTGGGAAATGGGAAGAGATTTATAATAGACCAGCACATTTGATCATTGGAACTATTATTAGTGATCCCCATATGAACACTTTTTTAGGAGAAGTTGTTTCTAAAGGAGACAAAATATCTATCCAGGTAAAAGATATTCAATTTGATATTCCATCTGAAATACAAAATAAAATTATGGAATTGAATGTAAAAGAAGTCATAATGGGAATGTTTCCCAGTAAGATTCAACCTATTGATCGAATGGAAAATAAAAGTGGAATATCGAACAATTACGTAGAAGGATTTGTTGAATTTATTGAATCCCGGGGATCAAGAAGAATAATTTTTTTAAAAACACCACACAACCTTACTTTTACTCTACAGCTCCCCTTAGAACGATCAATCAGAATTGGGGAGAATATCATGTGTTTATTTGGTAAAGAGGATATTCAAATCTTTGATAAAGAGACTCAAAAGAATATTTTGCTCTTAGAAGGGGAGGGGGTGGGGTGATTGGCTGAAGTTCGAGTTGAAAATGTATGGAAATTTTATAGAGAAGAAGCTGGTGTTGAAAAAAGAGTAGAGGCGGTAAGAAATGCGAGTTTTATTTGTAATGACCAAGAATTTTTATGTCTATTGGGACCCTCTGGCTGTGGGAAAACCAGTACCTTAAGAATGATTGCTGGTTTAGAAAAAATTTCGAAGGGTGATATTATTATAGGAAACCAGAGAGTGAACAATTTACCACCAAAAGATCGAAAGATTGCCATGTCTTTTGAATCTTATGCTCTTTATCCACCTTTAACAGTTTATGATAATATCGCTTTTCCCCTTCAAGCGAGAAAATATCCTGAAAGTAAAATAAAAGAGAAAATTAAAATGGTTACAGATTTATTGGGGATTGGTGATATTCTCTCTTTTCGACCTGCTAAATTAAGCGGTGGCGAACAACAACGAGTATCCTTAGCTCGGGCTTTAGTTAGAGAAGATGCATTAATAACTCTAATGGACGAACCGATATCTCATCTTGATGCTCAGTTAAAGGCTAAAATGAGAATAGACCTCAAGCGGTTTCAAAAAGAAATGGGGCTTACAGTTATTTATGTGACCCATGACCAATTGGAAGCACTGAGCATGGCTGATAAAGTTGTGGTAATGAACCTTGGTGAAATTCAACAGATTGGAACACCTGATGAGCTTTATCAGCAACCAGCCAATCTTTTTGTAGCTGGATTTATCGGAGAACCACCGATGAACTTTCTTCCTTGTACTTTTATTGAGGAAAGTGGGTTGTTTTTTATGCAATTTATTCAATCTAAATTTGAAGTTGATCCTGAATTAGGTCATCTTATCCAAGCCGAAAATGGAGCAAATCAAAAATGGTTGTTTGGTATTCGTCCAGGAGATATCGTTATTGGAAGGAAAATGGAAAAGAGTTATTGTCTCGAGGGTCGAATATATAGTATTGAACCTTTGGGAGAGACTTCAATAGTTATGGTGGATGTCGAAAATCAAAAAATCTTTGTTGAAGTTCCTGGGTTACCATTAGAAAAAGAAGGAGAAGCAGTGAAGGTATATTTCAACAAAATTAAATCTCATATTTTTAATCAAACCAATGGGAAAGCATTGAGAATCTAATGGAGGTGTTTCATTATGCCATATGATGAAAAAATAGATAATCTTCCACAAAAAATGAAAGCGGTGGTTGCTTATAAACCCGGAGATTATCGGTTGGAGGAAGTTCCTCTTCCTGAGATTCATGATGAAGAAGTTCTTTTAAAAGTTGGAGGGTGCGGAATTTGCGCCGGCGATGTTAAAGGTTATCATGGAGCTCCCTCTTTCTGGGGTGGCGAGGGACAACCTTCATGGATACAAGCTCCTTTTATTCCAGGTCATGAATTTTATGGTCAGGTGGTCGCTTTAGGAAAAGGTGCCAAGGAAAAATATGGCTTATCCCTGGGTGATTGGGCGGTATCTGAACAAATTGTTCCGTGTGGAAAGTGTCGGTTCTGTTTAGATGGAAAGTATTGGATGTGTGAAGTCCACAATATTTACGGTTTTCAGGGAAAAGTTGCGGATGGAGCTTATGCAGAGTACATAAGACTTCCTCGAACTGCTCGAAATCATAAGCTTCCGAGTGACTTTCAATTTCATTTAGCTCCATATATTGAGCCATTAGGTTGCGCAATCCATGCAGTGGAAAGAGGAGACATCCAATTTAATGATGTTGTAGTAATTGCTGGTTTAGGAGCTTTGGGTTTAGGAATGGTTCAAGCAGCTCGCTTAAAAAACCCCAAATTACTTATTGCAATCGATATAAAAGAAAATCGGAATAAACTTGCTTTGGAATATGGAGCTGATCTCGTATTCAATCCGAAGGAAGAGGATGTCGTATCTAAGGTAAAAGCTTTAACGAATGGATATGGGTGTGATGTTTATATTCAAGCGAGTGGGCATCCGGCAGGAGTTATCCAAGGTCTTCAAATGATACGAAAATTAGGAAGATATGTCGAGTTTAGTGTTTATAATGATCCAACGACAGTTGATTGGAGTATTATTGGCGATCGGAAAGAACTCGATTTACGTGGGGCTCAT
>JAAYUT010000031.1 GCA_012517485.1 Candidatus Atribacter fermentans | reverse complement strand
GTCAGCATGGCCAGGGCAGTCGATGTGGGCATAGTGCCGTTTTTCGGTCTGGTATTCCACATGAGCGATGGCGATGGTGATGCCTCGTTCTCGTTCTTCTGGAGCTTTGTCAATCTGGTCAAAAGGAACATAGCTTGCCCATCCGACTTTGGAGAGGGTCTCGGTGATGGCAGCGGTGAGCGTCGTTTTCCCGTGATCAACGTGACCAATGGTTCCAACGTTGACATGGGGTTTGGTTCGTTCAAACTTTTGTTTCGCCATAGGTATCCTCCTCTAGCTGATACAAACTCTAACTCTTCAGGTGTATTTCATCATCACTTAAAATTACAGTGATCTTTTATCTTATTATACTTGAAATACCGAAGTGCAGAAAGTATTTCTTTTTTCAAGAATAACTATCGTCCACAAATCCATTTCATCCACTTCATTGATCGTATTTGATAATATCGCTTTTCTTTCCTATAAAAAAATAAAAAATGGAGCCTACGGCCGGGATTGAACCGGCGACCTCATCCTTACCAAGGATGCGCTCCACCACTGAGCTACGCAGGCTACATAGGGATTTTCTGGTGGGGAGGGAAGGATTTGAACCTTCGAAGGCGTTCAGCCGGCGGATCTACAGTCCGCTCCTTTTGGCCACTTAGGTACCTCCCCATTTCTGGAGCCGGTGATCCGACTCGAACGGACGACCTGCTGATTACAAGTCAGCTGCTCTACCAGCTGAGCTACACCGGCAAACCGAATGCCTCCGGTTATGCCTGAATAAATATATCCAAAGCTTGAGTTGATGTCAAGGGCAGGAAACAAAAAAATCAACTTATTTTTAACCGAAACTTCTTAGCGGCTTTGAGAGCTGAAATGAAAATAGATTGTATTTTGGTTAAGGGACCCTGATACTCCAGCTGATGGCTGTTAAAAAAATTTAAAAAAATAAATTACATTATATTTCATTTTTTAAATTCTTCAGGTAATCTTATATCTATCGTTTGCCATTCAATGATATAATGGTTTGAAAATGTTACCGGAAAGGAGATACTTCTATGAACCAGCTTAAAGTAGCATGTGTTCAATTTAAACCGGTATTGGGTAACGTAAAACGAAATCTGGAAACTATAGCCAATTATATCCAAAAAGGAAAAGAAGAAAGAATCGATATTATGGTTTTCCCAGAGCTTTGCGTTCAGGGATACGATCCTAAATTAGTAGAAACCAAAGCAGAAGCCCAAAATGGTAACTCATTTCAATTCCTATCCGAAGCCAGTAAATTTTCTGGAATCTACTTGGTTGTTGGTTTGGCTGAAAGATCAAAAGATAAATTATTCAACTCGTCAGTTTTGTTTTATCCCGATGGAAAATTTGGAGTTTATCGAAAAGTCCACCTCTGGTCAACTGAAGCTAAAGTATTCACCCATGGAAATAACTACCCAGTTTTTGATACTGAATTCGGCAAAATAGCAATGTGGATCTGTTACGATACTCGTTTTCCTGAAGTTGCCCGAATTTTTGCTCTCAAGGGAGCTCGGATTGCTTTAGTTCCTACTGCCTGGTTAGCACGAGATATCGAACATTGGAAATTATCGGTTTGTTCTCGGGCTTTGGATAATTTTATGTATGTTTGTGGCGCTGATCAGATCCTCCTTGCTGATTACCATCAATCTCATGGATCAAGTATAATCGTTAATCCCCACGGGCAAATTATTAGTCAAGCTAATCTCATGGAAGAAATGAGTATATCGTCAAGCATTGATCTCAATCTTGTAGATGAATTGCGAGAACTTATACCGATTCTTCTGGATCGCCAAGGAAGCACCTATAGCCGACTTTACTCTTAAAAAACGAAACAACTTATACAAAAGCTAAACCTTCATCGAGCATGATGAGATAATTATTGACTGGAACATAATTTGCTATTGAATTTCCTGAACCGAGTGCATAACCTCCAATATTTTGGCAATTCTCCAAAATCGATCGAACATAATTACGAAGCTCTGTTTCATTGCTTCGAACTAATCTATCCAAATCGACACCCCCTAGAACACCGATTTTCCATCCATATTCCTGCTTAAAATCAACAACTGACATTATTTCCTCCTGAAATGAGTGAAAAGCGTCAATACCTACCCAATGAATGAGGTCATCCATAATGGGTTTCAATTGCCCACAAGAGTGAAGAAAGTAGGTTTTTCCCTTCAAATGAGCCAAATCACAAACTTTTTTATGCCATGGGAGGACATATTTTTTTAAAAGAGCCGGTGAAAGTATGGTTGAAGTTTTAAATCCCATATCATCACCTTGAAAAAAACCACCAATCCCTTCTAATTCAGAAAGTCGACGATAAAAACGATACATAATATTGCCCACTCTTTCAAATACTGCTTCGACCAGATCAGGTTCATCGAATAACAAATAACTCATATGCTCAATTCCCAATAAATTTTCACTCACCACTTCGAATAATCCACTGCTTCCGGCAACTAAAAGTTTCATCCCTTCAGGCATTTCTTTTTGAGCCAGAAGATAAGGTGATAAATCAATATTTTCAGGATTTGGCCAGGGGTAATTTTCAAAATCTTCCCAATTGGCAATAATCCCTTTCTTCTCTTCTATCCAGTTCCTGGTTCCCCTTGATAAATAAGCGGTGTCATCGGTTTTTCTTATCTTTGATGGAAACTCCAAACCTATTCCGGGAATGTCGATAATCATGGCGTAATCATATCCCATTCGATACCACCAATTCACATATTGACGGATATACTGCTTTTGAGTTTGAGAAGTAAGCGGTACCATTTCTTCTAAAAAATATTTCTGACTGATTGATGAGATAATTTCCTGATCAACTAAGAGCTCAACTTGATGAACTTTAGCCGGTTTTCTTTTTCGAGTAACAACCTCGATAAATTGTTGAAAATCTGGTTGAACTTTTTTCTGAAGAATATAATCAATTATTTTCATTGAAACTTGTCCCCTCTGATCTGAAAATGAATGCCATTTTTTGGATTTTATTTTCTAATTCATCTTGACGAACCAATAATCGGTGACGCCAATTCGGATATTCCGTAATGGTACCAGGTAAATTAATTTGGACATCACTTTCCATTAAATCATCCAAATTAACTATTTTCAATGCTGAAGAAGTTTTGGATAAGTATAGAAGGACAGCTTCAAGGAAATCCTCAAAACGACTCGGCTCGCTCAAATAACCCCATTCAATCAACTTGCTTTTAATTCCTTCTATTCTTTGATGGCGAATCTGATATTGTACTGTTGCTTCCTCTGGAGTAAATAACTTTAATTTTTCTCGTAAATCGATATCTTTCCCTTCTAAAAATGCTTTCAAGGGAGGCATATCATGTGTTCCGATAGTCACCATAGTTTCTCTTGAATAATCTTTTGGCATCGGAATGAAACCCTTTTGATCGCTCTCAAAATAGAGGACTCGTGTAGAAAGAATTTTATAGTTTTTCATAGCTTCTCTTACCTGAGGAGGAACAGTTCCCAAATCTTCACCCACAACAATGACTTTCTGAAGATGGCTTTCCAGAGCAATAATTCCTAATAAATCATGAAAAAAAGATCGAACATAGGTCCCATATTTTGGATCACATCCTTCTGGAATCCAGAATAAACGGTAAAGCCCCATGATATGATCAATTCGAAGAAATGAACAATATTTCATATTCGCTTGAATGAGTGAAATAAAATGTGTATAATGATTTTCCCTCTCCTTCCAAGGGTTCACCGGTGAGAATCCCCAGTTTTGACCAGCTGGAGAAAAATCATCGGGGGGTGCACCGACTCGTTGAGAAAATACAAAGAGATCCTGGTTGAGCCAAGACTCAATACCAGATGGAGAAGTTCCCACCGGAAGGTCAAAAGCCAATATTTCCGATGATTGAAAAAAAGTTTTCAAATAGAGCTCCATGAGCCATTGTAAAAATACAAAATAAAAAACTTCTTCTTGATTTCTATCAATAAATTGAGAAAGAGCATCGACCTTCCCTCTCTGAAAATCTTGAGGCCAAGATCTGAAATCCCAACCTTGCTTTAAAGCATAAGCTTGAAAAAAAGCCGAATGAATAATTCGTTTCCCTCCATGAGTTAAAAAGTCAGAATAACTTTTTTTGTTCAGATCGGATGAATTATCATCTCTTTTTCGCCAAATGTTGAAAAAATTGCGGAGGATTTTATCTTTTCTTGACCATGCAGACTCGTAATCAAGATGTGACATATTCTGAGAAAATCGATCTTTTAAAGGAGAACAATATTCTGTCCCATTGAATTCATAATTCACTTTTAATGTTTGTGCAACCCATTCCAAGGGGAGATAGATTGGGTTCCATTCTAATCGATCTACCGGATAATATGGACTGATTCCATAAGGCATCCGATTTTCCAAAAGATGAATGGGAAGAATCCCTAAAAAATTGGCGCCATTTTTGAGGAGGAGATCCCTCACCAGTCGAAGATCTTGCAAATCTCCTATCTCTTGATTTCTATCGGTATTGAGAGAATAAACAGCAAGGTTTAAACCCCAAAAGCTTTTTCCTTCAGGGAGATAACAAAATCTTGGAGTAAAGATGAAAAAACTTTTAAGACATAAAGAATTGAATGTCGTTCGTATTTCAAAATTGAGCGGATAATACCCCCACTCTAAGTCAGGTGGAAGCGGGAAACTCCATTTTTGACCTTCAACTCGAAATGGAATTTCCAAGAGAATATCTTCCCGTTTGAAAAAAAGTGATCCAGAAAGCCAATTCAATTGAGGAATAAAAGTTATCTCTCGATTTGGAGAAACAATAACCGGTGGAATAGGAAAGGCTACTTCTTCTTCTTTCCGATGGATGTTTTCCTGCCAATCTGAACCGTTTTGAGAAAATTCACCAAAAGAACATAGCATTTTGATCAGAACATCATCTTCAACATGAATATGATTTCCATGGATATCAACATAATTCGTTTCTATTCCATATAATTCGGCCAATTTTCTTAAGTTATTCATACTATTCCACCTTTCCCTCTTTCATCTTTCATGATACACTACCTCGAAAATGGAATGAATACCTCACAAAAGTTTTTCTTTTTTTTTATGAATGGTGATTCAATCTCCAAACCAACGAAATAAATCTTAGTTATTCATAACAAACTATCTCTAAACTGGATTTACCTATAGGGAAAGAGGATGGATTGTGGATATCGCTATTGCACTATTACATGGAACAGTTGACCTTTTCGTTGAGTTCCTTTCTCCGATTAGCCCCTACTTAATTAAAACCTATTCAATACAAGCCCGAACCATTGCCATGCTCATCGCATCAATAATGTTGATGACAGCTTTAAGCCAAATTTTTTTTGCTATGGTTTTACCGAGGATAAAAAAACAATGGTTCTTACTCTATGGAATTATTGCTTTTGTCGTACTTCCTACTTCGTTATTTTCCCTAAAAATGAATATTGTTGGATTGTATCTGGTATTTTTTCTGATTTTTTTAGCCAATGCTGCTTATCATCCTTTTGGTACAGCTTTAGC
>JAAYUT010000030.1 GCA_012517485.1 Candidatus Atribacter fermentans | reverse complement strand
TCCATCCTGAATAGGGATGATAAGTTGGATATTCTTCTCTCGTCGAAATGATTTCATTCCCTTCAAAATCATAAAAAGCCATTTTCGTCCCGCTGGTTCCAACATCAATCCCAAGAACCCCGGGCTGTTTTGGAATCGATCTCATGGCATCACCATCTATCTAAGTAACTGAATAAGTAATGCATTTCATTGTTTTTTAATGAAAATTTAAAAAAATAAACCCTTCTTTTAGTTTACAGGATAAACCATCATACTGCTCAGCGCCTTATCCCCTCCATTCATCTATATGCTGTAATATGACCGCTAAAATAACAATCATCCCAGTTACAATATCCTGAAGAAAATAGGGAACTTGGAGCATGGTCAATCCATTCGCCACTATCCCGATGAGGAGGCTACCAATGAAGGTGCCCCAGATATTAGGAATACCAGCCTTAAATGCTGTCATCCCTAAGAAAACCGCAGCATATGCTTGAAGAAGCATTCCACTCCCAGCGGTAGGATGGGCAGATCCAAGCCGAGATGCCAAAATAACTCCGGTAAAAGCTGATAAAAGCGAAGATAGCCCAAAAGCATAGGTTTTATCGCGATTCACATGAACACCACTCAATCGGGATGCAACCGGATTCCCGCCAATCGCATATAATCGGCGACCGAACTCCGTCCAGCTAAAAATAAACCAGAAAAAAAACACCACAACAATCATAAGCATAGTAGGAACTGGAATAAAACTGATTTTCGCTTGACCAATCCATAGAAAAGAATCGGGAATACCACCAAAAATGGTTGCTCCTCCAGTATACCAAAAGGTAATCCCCCCTAAGATTGTTCCCGTCGAAAGAGTCGCAATGAATGAAAATATCCGAAAGCGGGTGATCAAATATCCGTTTCCTAACCCAAATAGAAATGACAACCCAACTGGAATGAGCATCGAGAGAACGATGTTTACTCCTTGAACGGTAAAACCAGCAGCTAAAACTCCACCAAAACTAGCTACTGCTCCGATAGAAAGGTCAAATTCTGCAACCACCATAGCAATGGTTGCTCCAACTGAAATAATGGTAAGGAGTGAAATTTGACGTGTAATATTGACCAAATTGGCAAAGGTTGGAAAAGCTCCTGGTTTTAAAACCGAGAAAATAACCACAACAACAAATAAAGCAATAAGAGTTCCATATTGTCTCAGAATTTTATTGCTCATTTTGTTCCATTCCTTAAACAGCTCCGAGATAAAATTTCAGTTTTGGTGATATTTTCATTGGGAAATATATCAACAAGTTCTCCATGGTTCATGACTCCAATACGATGGCTGATTGCTAATATTTCCTCAATGTCTGTTGAACAGACAATGATTCCTGTACCCTGTCGGGCAAGAGCATAGAGAAAACAGTAAATTTCTCTCCTCGAAACAACATCGACACCAAGTGTCGGTTCATTACACAATAAGACTTTAGCACCATATCCAATCCACTTGGATAAGACGACCTTCTGCTGGTTTCCCCCGCTCAGTGTGGCAACATTTTGTTCTCCTCCCGATGTTCGTATATTTAATTTCATTATCATTTCCCCAACCAATTTATTTTCTTTTCTTCGATCGGGAATCGGAAAAAACCAATTCTTTCGAAATCGACATAACATTGGTAAGGTGATATTTTCTCTCACATTGAAGGGAAAAATGAGACCTTGAAGAAGTCGATCTCCAGGAACGAGTAAAATTCCATTTTGTATTGCCGATTGGGGATTTTGTAAATTTACTTTTTTCCCATTGATTAAAATGGTTCCTGAAAAAGGAAAATGCATTCCAAATAATGTTTCGACCAATTCACCTTGCCCAGCGCCAACCAATCCATATATTCCCAGTATTTCACCTTTCCTGAGAGAGAAACTGATATTTTTTATTTGTTCCCGTGGAACAGAGAGCAATTGAACTGATAAAACTATTTGCGAAAATGCAATTGGAGGAGGCGGTGGGAATATGCTTAATACCGTTTCTCCAGCCATCAAAGAAACGATATCCGATTTTTTCGCTTCGTGAATGGGGAGGGTTTTTATAACTTTCCCATTCCGTAAAACGGTCACCGAGTCAGCAATTTCAAATATTTCGTCAATACGATGGGAAACATATACAAATGTAACTCCCTGGTCTTTTAGAGTTCGAATGGCTTGAAATAAAAGCTGAGTTTCAGCGTTAGTCAGTGTCGCTGTTGGTTCATCCAAAACAATTAAATTCGTTTTTTCTAAAAGGGTTCGGACAATTTCGATCATGGTTTGCTCGCCAGCTGGTAATTCTTGGACTGGCTTGTCCATGTTTACCAAGAGGTGATAACGGGAAATAACTTCCTTCACTTCTTCCTTCATTTTTTTCCAATGAATT
>JAAYUT010000217.1 GCA_012517485.1 Candidatus Atribacter fermentans | reverse complement strand
TCCCAAGTACTTTGGTCACGTAAGTATCTTTTAAAAGAGGAAATGAAACCCAAAAAGGGATTTCTCTTAGCCATTGGTGCCACTCAGGGTAAAAAATTATTCGATGGAGTCATTTTAACCAGCCGCTTTTTTTTCGATGGTTTTCATTGTGAATATCAAGGTGAGGTTGTTTTTCGAGGGTTCGATAAAAAAGCTGAAATAAAAAATTGTTCAACATGCTTGGAAGAAATTCGAAAAGCAGCCCAGAAATTTTTCTATCCCGAAAATACTGGAATAAGTGAAAAGCGATGAAAAAAAGAGAAAGGCGCACCCCCCTGAATCGCCCTCAATGGGGGAATGAGTACAACAATTCCCCTCCGTGAAGGGGTACCATTTTTTCGGCGGGGAGGGTTCCTTTTATCAGTCATCCTGAGCGGTGCTTTTCCGCGCGAAGATCTCTTACGCCCACTCCGTCATCCTGAGGCTTCGTTTTATGAAGCCGTGAGGATCTCATCTTTTTCTATTTTCTTCTTCAAAAAACATTAAAAGAATGGGATTCTCACGTCGCACAAGACGCTCCTCAGAATGACAGAGTGGGGCGGATGGGATTCTCACGTCGCCTAATACGCTCATCAGAATGAGGAAACAGGAAAAATTAAATCCCCCTAACCCCCTTTTTAAAAGGGGGAGATTGGTTTCTGAGTATATATTTTCATCCTCAATTGGTATTGCACAAGTAGCATGAGGGTCAATCCTGAAGCTATAATAAGAACAAAGAACTTGACTTTATTCACTCAGAAGCGTATTTTTTCAGCATAACTTTTTGAAATTTAGGAGGATTCAATTGATCTACCTTCTTAAAAAAAGACTCAATGAAATTGAAAAAGATGAGCTTTCTAAAAAATGGAAAGAACAAGGGATTTCTATCTATTTCGTTGATACTGAAAGAACGATCCTTATATTTGAAGGAAATATCTCACCATCAGATTTAATTGACCCTTTATTAATTGAGAAATCTATTGAAATAAATACCCCTTATCAGTTAGCGAATCGTAAATTTAAACCAGAAGGAACGATTATTCAAGTTGGTTCATTGGAAATTGGGGGAAGTAACTTAACCATTATTGCCGGTCCCTGTGCTGTGGAGTCAAAGGAAAGACTTTTTAAAACAGCTGAGATTGTCAAGCAAATGGGTGCTCACATTCTGAGAGGGGGAGCTTATAAACCGCGCACTTCACCTTACAGTTTTCAAGGTCTGGAAGAAGAAGGTTTGAAAATTCTTGCTCAAGCTCGTGAAAAGTTTGACATTCCTATTGTAACTGAAGCGACCAGTCCAGAAAATGCCGATATCGTTGCCCAATATGCCGATATCATTCAAATAGGAACAAGAAATATGCAAAATTTTGAACTTCTCAAGAAAGTTGGAAAACTGGGGAAACCTGTTCTTCTTAAGAGGGGAATGTCAGCAACTATAGAAGACTGGTTAAATGCAGCGGAATATATTCTGAGTTTTGGTAACTTTAATGTTATCCTCTGTGAGCGAGGTATTCGAACTATCGAACGTCTCACACGAAACACACTCGATTTAACCGCAATTCCTTTAATTAAAGATCTGAGTCATCTCCCAGTAATAGTAGATCCAAGTCACGGTACCGGACTTAGAGAAAAGGTAATTCCAATGGCTCGAGCAGCTGTTGCCTGTGGTGCTGATGGGATAACTGTTGAAGTCCATCATGATCCAGATAAAGCTTTATCCGATGGACCTCAAAGTTTGTATCCCGATCAATTTCGAAAATTAATGAATGATTTGGAAATTATTAGTGTATTAACTGGAAAAGAAATTGTTACACATCGTGTCATTCGTGACCAAATTTTTATTGCTTCTCAAAATCAAATTTCTTCGTCACCAAAAATAGCTTTTTTAGGCAAAATTGGTTCATTTAGTTCACAGGTAGCCCGTAAAATTTTTCCTGATAGCTCTGAATTTATAAATTGCAGTAGTTTTCGCCAGATTTTCGAAGAAGTTGTTTCCCGAAATGCCGGTTATGGAGTATTACCAATAGAAAATACCATAACTGGTAGTATTCACGGGAATTATGAACTTTTTCTTGATTATCCTGAAGTATTTATTGTTGGAGAAAGAATCATCAGGGTTTCTCAACATTTAGCTGTCTTTCCGGGAACAACTCGAGAAAATATCCAGGTTCTTTTTGCTCATCCTCAAGGTTTTGCTCAAAGTAGTCGTTTCTTAGAATCAATGAGAAATATACGGATTATGGATGTTGGTAATACTGAAGAAGCAGCTCGTAGGATTGCCGAATTTGGCCTTGGAGGAGCCGGCATAACTAGTCAGGAAGCAGTGGAAAAATACCATCTTACCGTGTTAGAAGAAGATATCGAAGATAATATTCGT
>JAAYUT010000216.1 GCA_012517485.1 Candidatus Atribacter fermentans | reverse complement strand
TATGAGTTTCACCAATTATGATTTGACGATGGGTTGGGAACAACACAAATTAATTGGAATCAGAAATTTTATGTATCTCGCTTTTGAAGATAAAGATTTTTGGCACTCTATGAAAATTAGTCTTTGGTTTATGGTTTTTACGGTTGTCATTGAATTCCTGCTGGGTCTGGCTATTGCTTTACTTTTTAATCGTCGTATTCAAGGGAAAAGATTATGGATGTCTTTTTTAATCATACCTATGGTAATCACCCCGACTATCATTTCGCTTATCTGGAAGTTGATGCTCAATACTGAGTATGGTGTTCTTAATTATATTCTTTCTATATTTTCTATTGCAAAAATCAATTGGCTGGGATATGAAAATGCTCTCTGGTCTGTGATGATGGTAGATATTTGGGAATGGACTCCGTTTGTTGCATTGATACTTTACGCTGGTTTACAATCGCTTCCTCAAGAACCCTATGAAGCCGCGGTTGTTGATGGAGGTTCTCCAATACAAGTATTTTACTATCTGACTTTACCGTTATTGAAACCTATGATTCTTATTGCTTTGCTTCTCCGTTCTATCGATTCCTTGAAAATTTTCGATGTCGTTTATGGATTAACTCAAGGAGGTCCGGGAAATGCGACCGAATTAATGAGTATGCATATCTATCGAATTGGATTTCGACATACCAACTGGATCGGGCGAGCCTCGGCCAATGCCATTGTTTTGTTATTTATTGTCTCTTTGTTGACTACCATTTTGCTACGAATTATGAGAAGAGGAACCAAGGAGGAGTATTGAGTGGCTACATTTCCCAACTATGTCAGGCGACGTTTGGTCAAAGGGTTAATTTTAGACTTTCTCATTGCAGTGGTCGTCATTGGATGCATTTTCCCTTTTATCTGGATGTTCATGACCTCAATAAAAACCCGAGTTCAGACCATTGATCCTTCGGTATGGTTTTTCCATCCTACTCTTGAAAATTATCGAGCGATTTTTCAAAAACGAGATATGTTCATGTACATCAATAATAGTATCATTGTGGTATTATTTACCACCTTGATATCTGTTGCATTGGGTACTTTTGCTGCCTATGGGCTCGCTCGTTTTCAGTTCAATAGAAAAGAAGACATTGCCTATTGGATTCTTTCCCTGCGAATGCTGCCACCTATGGCGGTGGTAATTCCATTTTTCTTATTAGGACGATTTATAGGATTGCTTGATACTCATCTTCTTCTTATCATTGTTTATTTGAGTTTTAATATTCCTTTTACCATTTGGATGATGCGAGGATTTATTGAGGATATTCCTCGCGAGTTAGAAGAGGCAGCCTGGGTCGACGGGTGTTCACGATTTCAAGCGATTAGGCGAATTATTTTTCCTTTAATTGCTCCAGGAATAGCTGCAACATCAATTTTTTGTGTCATTCAATCCTGGAATGAATTTTCTCTGGCTTTTTTTCTAACCAGCTTTAATGCTCGAACAATACCCACGACAGTCACTTTTTTCCTTTCAGTACTTGGTGTAATCTGGGGAGAAATGGCGGCGGTTGGAATAGTTGCAACCATACCAGTTCTTATCTTCGCTTTAATAGTTCAAAAATATCTGGTTCGTGGTCTTACCTTTGGCGCCATTAAGAGTTGAGAAACTAATAAAGAACTATTGTACCTTGAAATGGTACTCTCCGAGGAATAGAATATGAATGAAGATATTCTTAAGGTGGAGATGAAATGAAAACCACGAGATTGATCGCCTATTCGGGGTTATCGGTAGCAGTCGTGACAGTCGTAACCATGGTCGTGCAAGTTCCGATACCGCAAACCAAGGGGTATATTAATCTTGGTGACGCGGTTATTTTAGTTTTTGCTATGCTTTTTGGCGCGAAAGTAGGGATGATCGGTGGTGGATTGGGCTCAGCTTTAGCTGATATTCTTACTGGATATGCACACTGGGCGCCGTTTACTCTTATTATCAAAGGGATAGAAGGGCTTATAGTCGGTCTTTTTGCTTCAAAAGAGATGAGCGCTGGGAAAAGAGTTCCTATTCTTATTTTAGCGGTTTTAGAAATGGTTTTTGGGTATTTTTTGGTTGAAATACGTCTCTATGGTTTGGGAGCGGCTTTGGTTGAAATTCCAGGAAATTTATTGCAAGCCGGAAGTGCGGTTATTATTTCACTTTTACTCTTTTATGCCGTGAAAAGAGTTGAGAAAGTCTATTATCGAGAAGTATAAAGAACAGATGAATTAAATAAAGGGATTTTTCTATCAAGAAAAATCCCTTTATTTTTTCAGAATAGTAATTAATTATCTAAAAAATGTGTTTAGAGAAGCGAGTTCAATTAAGGTCCTAAGCTCAGATTATTGTTTTTCGAAAAGATCTTTTGAAGCACCACAAACCGGGCATACCCAATCCTCGGGAAGATCGTCAAAAGATGTACCAGCTTTGACTCCAGCATCAGGATCACCTAATTCAGGATCATATACGTATCCACAAACTGTGCAAACATACTTATCCATAAATCTGCCTCCCTTACAATTTAAAAATTATAACTCTATTTTATCAAATAATATTTCCAG
>JAAYUT010000215.1 GCA_012517485.1 Candidatus Atribacter fermentans | reverse complement strand
TAAATGGAGAATATCCCAATATATTGTTTCAGTCACATATACTGGACCGTGTTCAAACCAATGGGTAACATCCATTGTTACTTTTTTCCCATCAAAATGTGCAACTATTGCTCTTCCGTTACTGGCTCCAAAATCAAATATCAAATAATTTTTTTTCATTGCAAACTTTCCTCCAACCTTACCATTATAAATATCTCAAAGCTCTTTCTCTCGATTAACTGTATGAAATTTATGAAAAATACTCCTCCTTTAATTCTTTAAATTTTTCATAAAAAAATGATTTTCTATTGAACAACAACCCACTCAATTCCAGCAGCATTACAAAAAACTTTTAATTCTTCAACCCAATTTCCATAAGTCCCATGAATATGGTTACAATTGATAGCTTGAATAAAAGATTCCATATCACAATCCATTCGACAAAAAGCATGTGGCCAATTATCTTGTTCAATTGCGGCGATTCTTTCATTTTCTTCGTCCCCAAAAGTAACAAATTCTCCATGAACTATGACCATTTTATAATGATTTGGAGTTCCACTTCTTGTGAGACGAGCAAGTGTTACTTCACCAGGTTGAGCAATATGATAAACTGACGGGCCACCAGCTGGGTAATAGAAGCCCTGCGGACGAAATTCAACATTTTTTAAGTTTTCAACTGGATCTTTGCTTTTTCCCGCAAAATAAGTAGCATGCGTTCCAGAATTACAGAAATCCCAAATATTTATATCTGGGTAATAACTTCGAATATCTGCGAAAAGTACTGGAAGATCCGATATCAGATGGAAAATTTTCATTGTTAAAGCTGCATCCATGTCCGCTTCGGTTGAGCATATAATTGGATCGTGTGGTTCACCTGCTGGACCATAACAGTCATTTAAAAATGCTTCAGCAATGTCAGAAGTTGAATAATGTTCGGTAAGCTCTCTTTGCCCCTTTATTCCACAAAAATCATAATCAAATTCTTCACATAAACTTTTCATCCCATAATACAGAGCAATTGAACGATTAAAAAGCTCTTCAGTTAATTTCCCCTTAGAAGAACCATTTGTCCAGTGGATTTTTCTTGCATATTTTTGGAGGTATTGTGAAGCTTTTTGAACTTTGTCCCGGTTTTTTAATTCAATCTCTGCCCTTCTTACTAGCTCCATCTGATCAACATGATCAACATCTATCCCAAATTTCTCCATCCATAAAGCTGGGTCAGATACGGCAGTATCAATTGAAAGAGATCTCCCACCTACATTGACATAAGTGAGACCTTTCAGTCGACTATAAGTAGAAACACCTAATATGCACTCCCGAAGCCGTTGGTAAATTTTTGGGTCTTTCAAATCCCCAAAAATCTTATGGAAAGGGATCCCTACTTGATCCAACGAACCAGCGTTAGCCAACATCCCTACCATTGCTGGAAAACCTGGATTGAGATTTGCATATAAAATTATTGGTTTAGGGCAAAACTGAGCTGCAACTCGAGCAAACCCTGGCCAGGCCCAAACACAATAATTAAATATTACACAATCAACATCTTCATGAGCCATCATTTTTCCATATTTGACAGCTAAAGAATTTTTCCAGATCACTTCTTCTCCTACAACAACATCGAATCCGTCTTTCACCAAGGCATCTTTGACTTTCGCCTGAAACTGAGCATTGACAACTTCTAGGTCTTTTTTTAAAAATTCTCGTCCATCTCCAAATGTTAGAACTCCAACTTTAATTTTTTTCATCATTTCTTTGCCTTCCTTATTCATTATTTTTTAAAAAATATTTTATTGATTCTATCTTTTTTCAGAAGCCTTTCGTGACATATCAAACCAAACCGCTAAAATAAGTACTAATCCCTTAACGATTGTTTGCATAAAATAAGGAGCGTTGAGCAAACTCATTCCATTATCAATACTCGCCATAACAACTGCCCCAATAATCGCTCCAGTGACAGTACCAATACCACCCATTAAACTTGCTCCTCCTATAACACAAGCTGCTATAGCATCAAGTTCACCATTGGTACCTGCGTTAACCGAAGCTGAATCCAAACGAGCAGTTAAGTAAATACCAGCTATAGCAGCCATAAGACCATTGATCATAAATACGGTCAAGGTTATCTTTTTGATATCAATACCCGATAATCTACTCGCCATGGTGTTCCCACCAATAGCATAGATTCGTCTCCCAAAAACTGTTCTATTCGTTACATAATTAAAAATTATTAGTAATAAAATTAGTAGAATTACTGGGTTCGGTATACCATGATAAGCATTTAACATCATCACAAACAAAATAACTAAACAACTAAAAACAATTATAATTATCATTGTGTTCCAAAATGGTGGAACAGGAAGATTATGCATCACCTTTCCGTGTCTTTGTTTGAGCTGAATAAAAACAAATCCAACGATAGCTATAAAACCGATAATAATACCAACTACCGGAGGTATAAATTGTTTTCCTATAACACCAAAAAAAGGACTTAATGGACCGATCGTTATCCCATCGGTTATTCCAACTAAAACTCCTCGAAAAATGAGTAAACCTGCCATGGTAACAATAAAAGCAGGAACATTACGGTAAGCAAACCACCATCCATTCCACAAACCTAAAAGGATACCCACTCCCAAAGTAATAATTATCGCCACACCAGACGGCATGCCATGCCAGACATTAAGAATAGCTAATATACCACCGCAAAGACCAGCAAGAGATCCAACTGATAAATCCACTTGACCGAGTAAAATAACATTTACCATTCCTATGGCCATAATACCGGTAAAAACCGATTGACGAAATAAATTTGTCATATTCCTGGGTAATAAAAAAGTCCCTCTTGAAATAATCGTGAAAACAATCCATATACCAATTAACGCAAAGATCATTATATATTGACGAACATCTAATTGAGAAAAAAAACTAGAGCGTTTGATAGTCTCATTTGTACTCATGAATACACCATCCTGCATTCAGTTCCAGTCGCATAAATCATAATATCCTCTTGACTCACATTTCTCTCAGAATTATCAAATTCTCCAGTAATTCGGCCCTGGCACATAACTAAAATCCGATCACACATCCCAAGTATTTCAGGTAACTCCGATGAAACCATGATAATTCCCATTTCTTCTTGGATAAGAGAATTCATGATAGTATAAATTTCTCTTTTTGCACCTACATCAATCCCACGAGTTGGTTCATCAAGAATTAAAACCGATATTGGTTTTAATAAACCTCTTGCTAAAAGGACTTTTTGCTGATTTCCTCCGCTTAGATTAATAATAGGAGTAAAAAACGATGGAGTTTTAATTTGAAATCTTTGAATACTTTCATTTACCGACACGATCTCCTGATCTTCATCAATACTTCCCATTTTTTTCATAAAATGTTTAATAAAAGCAATTGAAATATTTTCTTTCACATCCATAGTTGGGATATTTCCATAAGCTTTACGATCTTCAGTAATATAAACAATCCCTTTTTCTAAGGCTACTTGAGGAGATTGAATTTGTAATTTTTCTCCTTTCAAAAAAACTTCCCCGGTATATTTCCCTTGAGGATTACCAAAAAGGGCATTGACCAATTCAGTACGACCCGCTCCTACTAAACCAAACAATCCTAAAATTTCTCCACTATACAATTCAAAACTGGCATTTTGCACTAAGACCTTCGATTTAATGGGGTCAATCACATTAAGATTTTTTGCCTTAAGAAGTGGTATTTTCTTATTTTTTTGAGAGCGAGTTGGATAATATTCAGTTATCTCCCTCCCCACCATCATTTTAACCAGATCTCTTTTGGTTAAATTTCTGATTTCACCTCCGCCTACCGTTTTACCATCCCTAAGAACGGTTACATAATCAGCTATCTCAAATACTTCATCCAAGCGGTGTGAAATATATATGCATGCGACGCCTTGAGATTTGATATCTCGAAGAATGGACATTAATAATTCAACTTCATGTCGAGTTAAAGATGCTGTTGGTTCATCTAAGATTAAAACCTTGGTTCCCTTAATACGAAGAGCTCGAGCAATTTGGATTAGTTGTTGTTTACCAATACCTAAATCTTTCATTTTTGTCGTTGGAAGAACATCATCAATTTTTAAAGTCTTCAGCCACTCAACAGTTTGTGAATACATTTCATCGGTATCAAGAATCCCTTTCCGATGTATTTCATGACCTACAAATATATTTTCAGTTACATTCAACTCCCGAAAAAGGCTTAATTCTTGGTGAATAACCACAATACCGGCAGCCTCTGCTTCATGAATGGTATTAAAAGTTCGTTCTATTCCATCAACAAGAATTTGACCTTCATAGGTATGAGTTGGATAGTATCCACTTAGAACATTTATAAGAGTCGATTTTCCCGCTCCATTTTCACCGCATAAGGCATGTATCTGATTACGATTAACCTGAATTGATACTCCATCTAAAGCTCGAACCCCGGGGAAATTCTTAATAATATTTTTTGCTTCAAGAACAACAGTCATTTTTTCACCCTCACTTATATTCAAATATAAGATTGTTACCAACCGATAATAATTTATATCTGAGGGGTTTTATTTATGCTTTGCGGAAATAAAATTTTTTAAAATTGGTGGGAATTATAAGTAAATATAATTCCCACCATTCCAGGTATTGTATTATTTTTTAGGCCATTCTGGACGCTGATCAACTGGTACATTCTTATAAACATCTTCGAAAGAATGGAACCCATCAGCAACGACTGTTTCTAAAATGTTTGATTGATCTACAGCAATAATGTCTAAATTAATGGAAGGTACATCTTTTTGGCCATTATTATAAACAGCATTCGTTTCAATAGTTTTTCCCTGAACAATATTGAAAGCTAAATCAATTGCTGCTGCAGCCAATTTTGGTAATGGCTTATATACTGACATAGTTTGAGTGCCCGCAACAATTCGTTGACAAGCAGCTAAATCAGCATCTTGACCAGTTACTAATACTTTACCAGCTAAACCCTGTTCCATAAGTGCCTGAACAGCACCATTCGCAGTGCTATCGTTCGAGGCTAAAATGGCATCAATCTGGTTATTATTAGCGGTTAAAACATCTTCGGTAAGTTGCATCGCATTCTCAGATAACCAACCCTCTGCCCATTGATCTCCAACAACAACCACATCTCCTTTATCAATGTATGGTTGTAATACCATCATTTGTCCTTCTCGGAAAAGTAAAGCATTGTTGTCAGTTTTTGGACCAGCTAAGAGGAAGTATCTACCTTTAGGCATTCGATCTATGAGGTATTGAGCTTGAAGTTTACCAACACCTAACATATCGAAGGTAATATAATAGTCAAGATCAGAATTCTCAATTATTCTATCGTAAGCAATGACTTTTACATTATCGGCATGAGCTGCTTCAACAGCTGGTGCTAAAGTTTTACTATTAGTCGGAATAGTAATCAGCACATCGATACCTTTCGTCAACATATTTTCAATATCTGCTATTTGCTTTTGCTCATCGCCATCCGCTGAAACAGCATAAACGTTGGCGCCTAATTCTTTTGCCCTGGCAACCATATAATCCATATCTCTCTTCCAACGTTCCAAGCGCAGATCTCCAACCGAAACACCAATTGTTATGGTTTTTGATTCTTCTGCAAATGAAAATGAAACAAACGACAACACAACTAATGCCAATACTATAAATACTATAAATCTTTCCAGTAAAAATCGCTTCATTCAAATTCCCCCTTGTTCTTCGATTAAAAAATTCATTCTTAATATTAATGTTAGTATTTCATCTTTTGATGATTGAATAATCCTGACTAACTAAATTTCCCAACTCCTTTCCTAATATAAAGTAAATTCAGCACAATTCTTAGAAAAAAGAAAAAGCATTCTTTTTTCTTAACAAATTGTGTTAAAAAACTAACACATTGAATACGTCCTGTCAATATAAACAATGATTTTTTTTAGGTTTTAACAAAGTAAAAAAAATTTTATCATCTTTTATGACTTTTTATAAAAGCATAATTGGAAAAAAATCAAAAGGGAAAGTTTGCATATTGACATTTCAAATGATATGTTATTTCATTAATAGGAGCTGTTATAACGCATTAATTTATTACAATTTTTTATCACATATTTTGTATTTAAATTTTCAAAAGGTGATTGGTCAATTTATGACAAACAGAAAAAACCGTATCGATTATATTACCAACACTCTTTCTTTAAGAGGTTTGGTCAATATTAAAGAATTATCAGAAAAGTTAAATGTATCAGAAATGACAATTCGTAGAGATTTAGAAATTCTTGCAAAAGAAAACATCGCTCAAATTATTCATGGT
>JAAYUT010000214.1 GCA_012517485.1 Candidatus Atribacter fermentans | reverse complement strand
GAAGACCAATAACGACTGGCTCCTCTGCCCAGGATAAACTGCTTAACAGAAGAATTCCGACTGTAAATACTGTTAAAAATATCTTACTTCTTTTCACGTTACTACCCTCCTATTCTTGATGTTAAAAAAATATCCTTTCTTTTTACCTTTACCTAACCGCTCAATTATAACAAAATATTGAGTATTTTTTTAAGACTGTTTTAAGGTTTGAAAGAAGATTTTTGTAAGATTTTTTTTAATAGGCAAAAAAAGGATGGTATAAGTATTAAAAAGGACAACTTATTCCTTGCAAAAATTTAAAAAAGGAATTAATAACTGGGCTGGGGTGTAACCAAGACATCAGGTATGCTTATTTTTAATTTTCCGCTTACCGACGGACTGATTTTTAAATTGATTTCCAAATCGAGTTCATCTTTCCAACGGGGTTTGATTTTTCCATGTTGCGGGTCAGGAAGGAAATAAACCTCATAGGAAAGAGTATATTCTCCAGAAATCGAGAGTGGGTCATCTTTGTTGAAGGATTTTATTTCAGGGTCGGTTAATAAGTGAACAATTTCATGGTCTTCACCGAAAATTTGAATAAGAATTTCTTTTTTGGGCTTTTGATTCCTTAACTCTGCTGAAAATTCTCTGACCAATTTTTCCAGCTGACTGATGTCTTTTGAAGGAATTTCTTGTTGAAGAGTCATTTTATGACTGATTATTTGGAGAATTTCAAAAACACTTTGGGCACATTCAAAACGAGTGAGAGGAATTTTTTCTACAGGGATAGCAAATTGAGGAGAATATTTGGATTGTAAATCATGTAATGCTTGAATTGACCAGTGTTGGGAAGGGATTTCACGAAAAGAATGAGCCAAGACTGCTCCAGATAAAAAAACAACCAATAAAATTGCATAGAAAACTTTCATGCTATGTCACCAAATTTAAAGCTTTATAAATTCTTTTATTCCAATACCGCTCAAAAAGTTTCTTATTCATGTTAATATTTGATAAAGTTCCTGTGATTTTTAATGACAATAACTAATTGAAAATGGGGTTTTTGTTAGTATTATATAATGATGGGTGGTCTCTTATGAAATCCAAATTTAAATTAAATCCTCGGTTTTTAGCAGAAGGAGGAATGGTTTTAGCACTGTCTTCCGGATTAAGTATGGTTAAACTTTTTTCAGCTCCCTATGGTGGATCGGTGACTGCCGCAAGCATGGTACCTATCCTTCTCTTCTCTATTTTTCGTGGGCCCAAAGGAGGATTATTGGTCGCGGTGTTATATGGAATGCTCCAATTTATTTTGGGGCCGATTTTTCTAACACCCTTTCAATTTCTGCTTGATTTTCCTTTAGCATTTGGATCTTTAGGTTTAGCAGGGTTGGTGTTATCACCTCATCTTTGGGAGGATTTAAATAGGGTGCAACAAATAGTCCGATTGATCGGAGCGGTTTGTCTCGGTATTGGAGGTCGATTGCTCTGTCATTATTTCGCCGGTGTCGTTTTTTGGGGTCATTATGCGCCGGCGGGAATGTCACCATGGGTTTATTCACTGATTTATAATGGAAGTTACTTAAGTATTGAATTCTTGATTAGTGTCCTGGTTATTTGGTTGCTCATCCCCCGTTTTTCCGATTTGATAAAAAGGAGTCGGATCGAGTAAGACAAATAAAAATGATTGATTATAAAAATATGGTTTCTCCGTTTTATTGTCCCTTTTTCACTTTACTGAGAAAGAATAGAAATGTGAAGGTTACTTACTGGACGGTGAATGGATGAAATTTACCAAGTTGAAAAATAAAAAGACCCAAACATGGGTTCAAAGAATAGGAGTATTGATATGATCACACCAAGAATGGGTTTTATCGTTTATGGGGTCCACAAAGATGGGTTAAAAGATCCCATGGGGAATCCTTTTATTGATGAACAGGTGATAGCTCAATCAAAAAGGGCATTAGTTGATCGAGGTGTTGAACTGGTTGAATATCCTATCGTGGTGGCAACCAAAAATGAAGCCCGATTAGCTTTCAAAACTATGAAAGATGATGAACGGGTTGATGGAGTAATTTTATTTTCTGGTACTTGGGTTTGGGCATCGAATATGATTGCTGCAATCAGGGATTATGGATTGACTGGAAAAGGAATTTGCATCTGGACTCATCCAGGATCACAAGGTTGGCGTCCGGTTGGTGGGTTGGTTCTCCACGGAGCACTTCTGGAAATAGGAATTCCTCATCAATTTGTTTATGGTTTTGCTGAGGAATCAGACGAAATAGATAAAATTTTTCATTTCAGTCAGGCATGCCATTTGAAAAATCGTCTAAACCAAGCCACTGTTGGAGCTTTTGGAGGACGAGGAATGGGGCAAACAGTTGGTGTTGCTGACCCTTCCCAGTGGATGAAAGTTTTTGGCATCGACATTGACACCCGTGACACGACCGAGTTGATTCGTGTTGCCGAAGAAGTAACCCCCGATCAACTTAAAAATTTAGAACCACGTTTAATCAAACTCTTTGGTAAACTACCTGAATCATCGGTAGTGAATGAGCGATCTCTTCGCCTTTATTTAGCAATCAAGACCATAGTAGAAAAAGAAAAATGGGAATTTTATACCATCCAATCCTTTCCCGGATTGGGAGATGATTATTCTGCTACTTGTTTTGCCCAGTCAATGATGCTCGAGGATCGAGTTGGGACATCAACCTTGGGAGATTTTAACACCGCTTTAACTGTTTATCTCATGACTCGATTAAGTTCTGAACCAGTGTACTATGGTGACCTTCAACATATTGATAAAAAGCGTCGTGAGATTAAAATCATTGGTGATGGTGCCATTCCGCCTTCTTTAGCAGGAAAAGTTGGTCCAGCAGGGTTTTCAGTTCATGGGATTCCGACCGAAGGACAAGCTGGTGGATTGTCTATTCGTGCTGTTGCAAAGGTTGGAAAAGGAATCCTGGCTCGTTTAGGACGAGTAAATGGAGAATTTCGCATGGTCATTGTCCGGGTATCGATTTTTGAACCTTCACAAGAAACCATTATGGAGAGACTGGATGAATGTGGGATCCCTTTCTGGCCTCATGGATTCGTGACTGTAGAAGGTGATATTGAGTATTTATTGGAAAATTGGATGAATGAGTACGCTTGTTTAGGATATGGAGATGACCTTTATCCAGCTTTAATCGATTTTTGTAAATTAACTGGAATAACGGTCGTTTTACCGTAGAGAATTGTCATTTTGACGTAAAAGCGAGGAGTCAGCTTTTTAAATATATGATAAAGGAGGGATAATTGAAATTGTGATAGATACAATAATACATAACCATTCTTTAAAAAAAAGACTAAGCCTTTTCTTTTTAGAAAAGAAAAATGGCGTAGCGTATTTATTACTGGTGCCAAGTTTAGTGCTCATATTTGGAATCCTCATCTATCCCCTCTTCTACTCTCTTTTTATTAGTTTCCATGATTATCTTCTTACCAAACCCGGAATCTACAATTTTATAGGATTAGCCAACTACCTTGAAGCTTTACAAAGTAGTTTTTTTCTAAAAAGCGTCATTCGCACGCTTTATTTTGCTTTTGTCACTGTTGGAGTTGAGTTGGTTTTAGGCTTAGGAGTTGCTTTGGTTCTTCAGCAGAAATTTCGGGGACGAGGTTTGGTGAGAGGTTTAATTATTCTTCCATGGGCTTTACCAACTTCAGTGAATGGGATTATGTGGAAGTGGATTTATAACGCCAATTATGGGGTCTTGAATGCCCTTTTAAAACGTTTGGGATTGATTGAAAGGTATCAAGTCTGGCTGGCAGATCCTACCCGAGCACTTCACTTGGTCATGTTAGCTAATATTTGGAAGGAAACACCGGTCGGAGTATTGATGTTTTTGGCAGTCTTAGAACAGATACCACGTGAACTTTACGAAGCAGCCTTGGTGGATGGAGCGAATACTCTCAAAAAATTTTGGTATATTACCCTTCCCATGCTCAAACCGATGATGGTTACTTTAGCCATTATTAAAATCATTTGGGCAATTCGGGAATTTGATATTTTTTATATTATTACCCGAGGTGGCCCTGGTGAGGGCACGAGTGTCTTAAGTTATTATGCTTATCTAACCAGCTTTAAATTCTCACGAATGGGATTTGGGAGCGCTATTGCATATTTGGTTATCGTTTTAGTTATTTTAATTGGCATCCCCTATTTTCGTTATATGCGAAAGCAGGAGGTTGATTAAAAATGAATAACAGAACCAAAATGAAATTGAACCAATTATTCCTTTGGGTTGCAGTTGCAGTTATCCTGATTGCAGTGTTAGCTCCTTTTCTCTGGTTAGTCATATCCAGTATCTCTCATAAGGTTGATATAACCAGCGTCCCATTGCATTTTTTTCCCAAGAAGCCAACTTTTGAAAATTACTTCAAAATATTTTTTGGCGGTCGAGGATTGACTGATGCTGCTTCCCAATTTGGTCAATGCACAATAAATAGCCTGATCGTTGCATTTTTTGTAACCCTCATATCAATGGTTGCTGGTTCCTTAGCTGCTTATGGATTAACTCGACTTGATTTTCGTGGAAAAGGGTTTATCGGAACCTCAATCATTTTACCTCAGATCCTGCCCCCTATTGCTCTCATCATTCCATTGTTTTTAATTATCAATGGTTTCGGATTGGTTGATACTCGGCTCTCTTTAATTTTAACGTATATTTCTTTTATTCTTCCTTTGGTAATCCGATTGATGATGGGCCATTTTGCTTCTATCCCTTCGAGTATCGAAGAGGCAGCTCGTATTGATGGGTGTACTCGAATTGGTGCCTTAATGAAAATTGTTCTTCCCCTTTCGGCACCCGGAATAGCTGCCACATCAATTTTTGCATTTATTATTGCTTGGAATGAGTTTTTCTTTGCTTTAATTTTCGCTTCAACTCGGTCGTCAAAGACCCTCTCAGTTTTGGTTGAAGAATTTAGTAGTAAGTTTGGTTCTGATTTTATTTCGATGAGCACGGCTGGTGTTTTAGCTAGCCTACCACCAGTTATTTTGGCTTTGATTTTTCAAAAGTTTATTATCCAGGGGCTCACTGCAGGATCAGTGAAAGGATAGATCTTCAAGCTTCATTACGAGGAGTTCAACCGCTCTTTGGTTGGTAGTTGTGGCAATCTTATATATTGGAATCAGTGAGGCGTGAGAAGTGAGACGTGAGTCGAATAAAAAAATAATTGATGATAAAAACGACGATAAGGTTTTTCTTTTCCTCAAAGCTCAAAGTTTTCACTCTTAAAAACCGGTCTGGTATTTTTAAGATTGATAGATTTAATCCATTATTATAAATAGGAATTTTATAAAAAAATGGAAGAAGGAGGTGAAATAGAAATTAGGTTATTTTGATGAGATGATTAATAAAATAAAATTTGGAGGTAAAGATATGAAAAAACAAAAAAGTGTTTGGATTTTATTATTGGCATTGGTTTGGGTGTTATCATTCGTGGTAATGAGTAGAAGCCAAGAACAAATAGCGGTTATTATGCCACGTCACGAGATGGATGTCAAAGGTTTATGGGAACAGCAAACCCGGGAATTTGAAAAAGAAACCGGAATTAAAGTGGAATTGATCACCATGGCCTGGGACCGAGTAGCGGATAAAGTACTTACCGAATTGGCAGCAGGAGGAACCTCCTTTGATGTTATTGAATTTGATAATGCCTGGGTAGCTAAATTTAATGAAGCTGGCTGGTTGGTTCCGCTCAACCAATACATGGAAGAGAATGTTATTGATCAGATGTTACCGGGTTTAGTGAATACTTTCAGTGTCGATGGTACTCTTTATGGTATCGTATGGAATAATGATACCCGCTTTTTTATGTATAACGGAAAAAAATTAAAAGATGCAGGTATTGCTGAGCCTCCACGCACCTGGTCAGAATTTGTCGAGCAATCACAAAAAATGATCACCGCCAACTTGATTCAATACGGAAGCAGCGAAGCCGCTGAACAAAGCCAATCTCTTGCGAATTGGCATACTTTTATAAGCTATAGCTTTGGTTCCGATTTATTTAACAATGAAGGGAAGCCTACCTTTTTAGAACAACCAGCGATCGATGCCCTCACGTTCATGGCTGATTGCTTTCTCAAAACTAAAGTCATCGATCCAGCCTCGCTCACAATGAACCAAGAAATGACAGCCAATGTTTTTTATAATGGAAGCACAGCCTTTTTCCCCCAAGCTTGGCCAGGTGTTTATAATGCCTCAAATGATCCATCTATTTCGCAAATTGTTGGAGAAGTTCAAATAGCCGAATATATTCCAGCAGTAAAACCAGAATATCAAGCGACTTTGAATCTCCCAGAGGCTTTAGCTATTCCAACCACATCGAAAAATCCGAAAGCAGCCTGGAAATACATTGAATATATGACCAGCCCTGAGAGAGATAAAGTTCGTTCTCTGGAAATCGGAACTCTTCCGATCTGGAAAGCTCATTTCGAGGATCCTGAGCTTTTAGCTCTTTATCCATATTGGAAAAACTTTGGAAAACAGGCAGAATTTGCTCGGGCTCTCCCTCAATTGACTTGGTATGATGAGTGGTCTTATGTTGAACAAATAGAAGTTCAGAACGTTTTAATGGGAACTAAAACTCCTCAGGAAGCTCTCCAAAGCATGTACCAAGCTATTGAGAAAAACATTCAATAAAACAAAAATCAAGGCGAGAGGGTTCTCTCGCCTTG
>JAAYUT010000213.1 GCA_012517485.1 Candidatus Atribacter fermentans | reverse complement strand
ACATTTACTATCCTATCCTGAAAACCCAAAAGCATGATAGATCAAGCTTTTACAAGAGATATCAAAATTACATCATTTCGAACCTCTTTTTTTTCATTTTTCTCCCCCTCTCCCCCTCGGCCTCTTTTGCACTCGCTTCATGGAGTGACAAACCATGGCATGTCAAGTTTGGATTTGCATCCTCAATTAGTACTGCGAGAACAACATGAGGGTCTATCATGAAAATACCAGATTAAGCGATAAGTAATTCAAAAAAATATAAAGGCACACCCCCCTGAATCCCCCCTCAATGGGGGAATGAATTGAACAATTCCCCTCCTTGGAGGAGCGCCGCTTCGCGGGGTGAGGGTGCCTTTCATCAGTCATCCTGAGCGGTGCTTTCGCGCGTGAGGATCTCATCTGACACCGAAGGTGTCATCCTGAGGCTTCGCTTTTTGAAGCCGTGAGGATCTCATCTTTTCGATTCTTTTTTATAAAAACTTCAAAGGGATGAGATTCTCACGTCGTCCGGTCAAAGTCACAGGACTCCTCAGAATGACGGAATAGGTGGATGAGATTCTCACGTCGCATAGGACGCTCCTCGCAATAACGGATTAGGAATAAATTCAAATCCCCCTAACCCCCTTTTCTAAAGGGAGAAATTGATTTCTGAAGAATATTTTCATCCTCAACTGGTGCTGCTATGCAACATGAACAACTATCCTGAAAATACAATGAGCAGTGAGGAATGAGTTGTGAAAGGTGAAAGGCAATCAGAGTATAACTTAAGAATTATTGATAAATGGCATTGGGAAAAGATAAGTTAGGTTAAATAAAGAAAGAAAAGGAAAAAAAGGACGTGGAATTAATAACGAGAGAAATAACTGGTAGGCCGTGAGGGAATCGAACCCGCAACCTACTGATTAAGAGTCAGTTGCTCTACCAATTGAGCTAACGGCCCACCGTATTGCAGTGAAAATATACAATGAAACACCAATGATTGTCAAGGTTCAAAACCTCTATGGCATTAATGTGACAGAATGCTTGACTCTATGAATTTTCCTGCTAAAATAATTAAGGCGTGGTCTGAAAGGATTCCTTTTGTTTTGCCGGAGTGGCGGAACAGGAAGACGCAACGGACTTAAAATCCGTTGGGGCGCAAGCCCCGTGCCGGTTCGATTCCGGCCTTCGGCACCAGTTCAAAATATATCGCGGGGTGGAGCAGTCAGGAAGCTCGTCGGGCTCATAACCCGGAGGTCGTCGGTTCGAATCCGGCCCCCGCTACCAGCCCTGCTATATTTTCCCCTCTTATCAGAGAATTTCAGCTTAGTCTGGTTTTCTGAAGAGGGGTTTTTGTTTTATAAGGTCTTTTAAAGGAGACACATTTTTATCTGCAAAGAATTGATTCTTCTTGAAACTTAAAACATCGAGATGTAAAAAAACAAATGCTAATGGAAAATCTTACATTAGACTATCGCGTTACACTCTAATGCCCTTCTTTTATGGGCAAAATATTCATATTCATCTCAATTATTCACTGAGATTGATCATTTCCACACATAAAACAACGGCGAAGGACTTCGTAGGCATCAGCTTCAGCAAGAGATTCTGGAAGAATAACAAGAGGAGTAAGGATCAAATTGGATTTATTATCTTTTTTGGAGAAAAGATCCGAGATTTGATTAGCAAGTTGTGAAGGTTTGAAGTCAATTGAAGCTAAGATGTGACCGGCCTGTATTTCAGCGAGGGTTAAAGTAGAGGACTCAAAGCAAATAATGTTTTTAGAAAAGGATAGATATTTTTTCATAATGTCATCACAGCTTGCAAAATAAACATCTTGAGAAGATGTTGATTGATAAAGCTTAATGTCATGAAACATCAATTGATTTTGGGGATGACTTTTTAAGAACTTTACAAAATCTTTCATATAGGATTCATTATT
>JAAYUT010000212.1 GCA_012517485.1 Candidatus Atribacter fermentans | reverse complement strand
TGCATTATCCATTTGGTCAATGACCGATAGTTTCTTATATGTCAGCCCTTCCATAAAACACAAAATCTATTGGTCAATTATTGGATATCCTGCTTCTCAATTTTCACCGGTTTTATTATTGTTTTTTTTCCTCACTTTTATCGGTCAAGAAAAATGGCTTACTCGAAAACGAATAGTACTCATTAGTATATTACCGGCGATTTCAGTGGTAATGGCTGCAACGAACAACTGGCATCACTGGCTTTGGGTTGGTTTGGAAGAAACTCAAGGTTGGTTGGGTGCAGGAACACTATTTATTCATGGACCTTGGTTTTGGATAGAAGTCATTTATGGCTATGCATTGATTTGCACTGGGATAATCCTCTTTCTGGGTTTTCTCATCACGTCTTCAATACAATATTCTTTAAAAGCTCGTCAGATTCTGATTTTAGCTATTTTTCCTTTTTTTGTTCATCTCTTATATCTATTTTATCCTGAGATTTTCTCGGGATGCGATTTAACTCCTTTAATATTTGGTGTAGTCGTTTTAATATTTATCTATTTTTCTTTTCATTATCAATATATTGATCTCGTTCCCATTGCTCGAAACACCTTGATTGATAACCTTGATGTGGGATTTCTATTTTTAGATATCCACAATCGAATCGTCGATGCTAATTTAAAGGCAAGATATTTTCTAAACTTACCCCATTCAATTATCGGAAAACCAGCTGAAAATGTTATTGATGTTTGGTTGAAACTTAAAAAAACATCCAATGATCCAATGATTGTTGACCTGGAGAATAACAAAAACCATATTTATCTAAGTGTATATAGTTCACCAATTATAAATAAAAACGGAAGTCATATTGGAAAGGTTATGGTTTTCAATGAAATAACTGAGCAGATGAAAATTAAGGAAGCTTGGTTAAAAACAGAACAAGAAAAGTCTCTCATCCTTCATGCGATGAACGATATGGTTGCTTTTTACAACAGTCCCGACCTCACTATTAGTTGGGCAAATCCTGCGGCAGCTATTTCAGTCAATCGGAAATTGGATGAAATTACTGGACTTCATTGTTATGAAATCTGGCATCAAAGATCAGCACCTTGCGAAGATTGTCCAGTTTTAAAAACATTTGCCACCGGTGAAAAGCAAACTCATGAAACAGAAACCCCAGACGGTCGTACCTTTGAGCTCCATTCTTATCCAGTTTTTGATAACAAGGACAAGATTGTAGGAGTTGTGGAAATAAGCTTTGATATTACAACTCGGAAAAATTTTGAAAAAAGGATGAAATACTTCAGTTTTCATGATGCCTTAACTGGCCTTTATAATCGGGCTTATTTTGAAGAAGAACTCAAAAGGCTTTATGGAAGCAGAGAAACTCAAATTGGGATACTGCTTGCTGATGTAAATGGCTTGAAATTAGTTAACGATGCCTTTGGGCATCAAGCTGGAGACCTTTTATTAAAACGGGTTGCTGGCATATTGAGACATGCCTGCAGAAAAGAAGATTTAATCGCTCGCTGGGGTGGGGATGAATTTATTGTTCTTCTCACTCATGTTAATATTGAAACTTTAACAGAGTTAGAAACCAGAATCCAGGAAGCTTGTTTAAAAGATCATAATGAACCAGTTCCCCTCAGTATTTCAGTTGGTTACGCAATCAAAGAGGAAAAAAGAAGGACTATTGAGGAATTTTTAAAAATCACCGAAGAAAGAATGTACAGGAAAAAGCTGGATGAAGGTCCGCTCAACCGTCAAAAAACTCTTGATTATTTAGAGAAGGTCCTGGAAAAAATCTCAAGAGAAAATGGGAAACAAATCGAGGATTTAAATAGTTTATCCAAAGCTTTTGCAAACGAGCTCGGTTTAACCGACCATGAACAAGATCAATTGAATCTATTAGTACGCTTTCATGACTTAGGTAAAATAGCCATTCCTCAAGATATAATTGATAAAAATACCGAGCTTACCTCTGAAGAGTGGGAAAGTATTAAAAAACATTCTGAAATCGGGTATCGGATAGCTAATTCGTCACCTGAATTAGCTCCAATAGCTGAATCGATTCTTGCCCATCATGAGCGCTGGGATGGAAGGGGATATCCACAAAACCTTGAAGGTGAAAAAATACCCCTATTAGCTCGAATTCTTGCCATTGTTGAAGCCTATGATGTGATGCGAAGAGGAAGTCGGTATAAACTTCCTTTGACTGAAGAACAAGCTTATCAAGAAATCAAAACTCAATCAGGAAACCAGTTTGATCCCCGCTTGGTAGAGGTTTTCCTTCAATTAATTCATCAAGCAAGGCTGAAGAAGTTGGCTGAGTAAGTTTCAAATGATTTTAAACATTACATTAAGAAGATTAAAAATTTTTCTTTATTGAGAGAGCTTAAGGGAGAGGTGCTATTTATTTTTATCAAGTCGATAGAGAAGAAAATGTGCTAATTCGAATATTTCGGTTTGAGAAAATCCAGTTTGATCAGCCAAACGACTTAATTCTTCTCTGGAAATTCGATGAGCAATTGGTGGACCAGATTCTTGAATAAGGTAAGGCCATTCTAAGATCGCGACCCGAAACCGGGCAACCCGATGGGCTTCCTGTAAGGCTTTAAGTCGGTTATCTGTTTCATGAAAAACTAAACCCATAAAAACCAGATCGAAGGATTTATCAGGAAATGGAAGTGCTTCCGCCAATCCTTCCATAAATAGAACCTGAGGTGTCAATTCTTTGGCAAGAGAAATAAACTCGGGATTGGCATCGATTCCAACTGTTTCAAAACCATGCTGATAAAAAGCTTCGGCGAAAATACCACTTCCAGTTCCAATATCTAAAATACGGTGAAAAGAAGCTCCTTCAGTGGCAATGCTAACTACCCTATTCAGTTCAAGGCGCTCCAGTCGTTCTGGGTTGCGTAAACAGTTAATATCACCTTGAAATCGGCGGTCATGCATTATTCATTCCCCCCAGTTTTGATGATTCCAACAGTAGTTTTCCTAATGATTCTAACTGAATAATCCAATATCTTCAAATATCAGGTTAATTTTAATAAAGAAGGTTTTTGCTTATCCCTTTAATGGCATGGGATAACCAAAAAAGTAAAGATCAAAAACTAATCTTCCTATGGGCCTCGCTGTTTATTTCTATTCTGGAAATACATTTTAAACAAATTACCATTATATTGACTTCTCCCTTTGGATAAAGGGAGATTGAGAAGGATTCGATTTTTTTCAGTTCTTTCAAATCCCCCTAACCCCCTTTTCTCAAGGGGGGTAACTTTTGGTTAAATAGGCTCAAATTTTTTTTCATTGTAGTTTATCTATAAAACTGTTAGGATGATAGGTAATTCAAAAAAGAGGAGGAGACCTTTAATGGATCTCATAGATTTAATTAAAAAATTAAATAATGAAGATGTTTTAAGTCAAGTTAGTCAATCAGTAGGCGTGAACCCCCAGCAGATCAAGAAAGTGACCCAATTGGGATTACCAACATTAGTAGAAGCAATGAATCGAAATGCTAAAACTCAGGATGGAGCTCGTTCTTTGGCAAGAGCTTTGGAACAGCATCAAGACGATGAGGTCGACGATTTGTCAAAGTATATACGCCATGCTGATGCTCATGATGGTGAGAAAATCCTTCGCCATGTTTTTTCTGATAAAAGCGAAAGAGTTGAAAACAAGATAGCGAAGCAAACCGGATTGGATCTGAGTCAGGTTGTAGGGATTCTGGCTCAGTTTGCCCCCCTTATCTTGGGTCTTTTGGGTAAAGAGAAGAAGCAGAGAAATTTAGATTATACCGGTGTAGCCGTTATGACCTCCTCTTTAACAGAACAACTAGGGGGTGAATCCGGTTCAGGGTTGATGGGAATGGTGTCTCAATTTTTAGATACCGATCAAGATGGAGATATCATGGATGACTTAGGTGATTTGTTTGGTGGTTTATTTGGATAAAGAATTTAAAAAAGGACGTTATGTATAATGCCCTTTTTTCAATTCTTAGTTTATAATCATTGTTCCTTGTTACTATTTAAAGATTTTCCTTCGAAATTTCTCAGCGTTTTTACTGCCGAACTCATTACCAATAATTAATCACTATTTTCGGGTTGTTACTCATTTCTCGTCAATACTTTTCCAGAAGGTACCCAGCAAATACCTATGGTATCAATAATAATATCCGATTTTCGAGGTCGAATTATATTGGGATGTAAATCCAAAGACATAGGATCAACGTCGAGGCGTAGGGGAGCTAAAGCCTCATCAAACTGCTCTTGAAGAGCCTTGAGTTGCTCTTGTAGATTTTCTAAACTATCTTTGGCACGCTGAACTTCAGCGCTTTCCTTCCCAATTCGACTCATGCTTTTAGCAGCAGTAGCAGCACGACCTACTGTCCCAACTCTAGCGCTCCTTCCTAACAGTGCTCCCAGTAAGGTAGCACCGACTGACACATAGGTTCCTATTTTTTGCTGTTCTGCCTGAGCTTTTTCTCTCTCAATTCGCTCCTGGGAGAGGCGAATTTTATTTTCAAGAGTTTGAAATTTTGGAGCAAATTTAGCCTTCATTTTCGCTACTTCCAAATCACGTTTTTCTCGCAAAGCTTGAGCAACGCGAGCTCGAAAATCGCCTTCTGTCTCTTCTGGTTTTGAAGT